>CAYRBI010000011.1:0-69923 GCA_964422415.1 uncultured bacterium
GCTTCATTTCCAATAAAGCCACCATAGAATGAATTTGAAATATCCAATATGATAGATTCATAGTATGAACCCTTTGCTATCCAGACCTCATCATTGATCCACATATTAGAATTGGCTTCATCTACACTTTGAAATGCTTTTTCCCAAGTGGTTCCATCCCCTCCTTCTGCAGCCTTCTCATTTACATAAAACCTATTTGAGTTGTGAACCAAATCCCCTTGTGAATAGGTGCCCGGAGATTCGAAAGCACCCATATCCACACCAGACCCTTGTGGACGGGATGAGCCATCAAGATCGGTCGGTACGATCCCAATAGATGTTCCTCGATTAATACAGGGCGAAAAGTCTTGGAGATGGAAGTCATTGTTCACATTAGAAACAAACAGAGGTTGAACATCGATGTTTCCAGAACCGGGACAGCCACCTTGAATACAACTATTCACAACGATTGGATCGTTAGTCCCTTCAAACTCATTTCCATTATTCCAGCAGATTGAGTTTGTCACATTGGTAATGGATGAACTTGCATAGAATCCACCACATCCTTCATAGGCTTTGTTGGCAAAAAAGGTGGAGTTTGTCACATCAACGGTGGAAATATCGACCGAAAGGATGCCACCCTTACCATGGGTATGGTTGCGGAACACTAAACAATTATTCAATTGGAATTGGGAATTATATCCACCAATTGCTCCCCCCGCTGATTCGCTTTGGTTCCTGTCCAAGATAGAATTCAATAGGTTGATTTCCGATGAATATCCCGCGATCCCACCATAATTTCCCTCTGAATCATTGTCCGAGAATGTACAATCATCCAAATGGATTACACTAGCAGATTCTCCAATGATTCCACCACCATCAGAGATGGATTGATTTCCAATGAATTGGGTTGATAATATTTCCAGCGCCGAGTTATTGGAACTAATTCCCCCTCCTGCACCCATAGCCATGTTCTCTTTAATGACACAATTGGCGACATTTACAGTGGAATCATAAGCATATATAGATCCTCCAAGTTGAGCCATATTATTTTGAAGGATAGAATTATTACACAGGATATCCGAACTAATGAATGCACATCCACCACCATATCCATATCCAACAAAGGACATATTATCACTAAATGAACAATCCATTATTTTCGCGGAAGAAGATTCCAGATAGAGACCAGCCGCATATATATTAGTAGTATTGGATTCAAATAAGCACCCTGTAAACTCAGGATTGGCACGGTATCCGTAGAATCCGCCGCCATACTCATATGAGAGATTCCCAAAGATGCGGCAATGATCTATTTTAGGTGCATATAAACGACAATAAACTCCTCCTCCATTGGTTGATTTACCTCCTGTAATGGTAAAGCCAGATAAAAGTGCATTATCATGGGCATTAACAGCCGATTGACTTTGACCCGTGCCATCAATAATGGTGTCATATGAAGACAGATCCCTTTCACCAAGTGTGGTTTCAGTCCCAGTAAATCCTCCATAAATTGAAGCGGTGGCATCCAGAATAACATATTCAGGATAATTCCCTTTCGCCACCCAGATCTCATCTTTATCCCAAGCCATTTGGATCGCTCTTGAAATGGTCGAGGTTGCATTAGCCCAATTGGTTGCATCTCCTGTTGGAGAACCATCAGTACGAACAAAGAACCGTTTGGGAGTATAGGTTAAAGGACCCTGAGTATACTCTGCTGGTGCCTCATAAGCTCCCATATCCACACCTGCCCCTTGTGACCGGGGGTTTACATCAAGATCATAAACCGCAGCTCCAGAAGAGGTTCCCCGGTCAATACAAGGAGATCCATTCTGGAGATGGAATTCATTATTGAGAGGGTCTTGGAAGACCGGTTCCACATTGATATTACCAACACCTCGAAAATCCCCCTGAATACATGAATAACTTATATTGATCGAACCATGATCAAGTGTTCCATCATAAATTTCATCACCATCATTCCAGAGAATACAATTCTTAAGAGTGAGGGTGGAATCAAACATATAGAAACCACTACCTTCAGTGGCACGATTATGAACCATTGTACAGTTTATAAATGTCGGGGCACCTCCAAAAGTGATACAATAGACTCCACCTAGAGTATTGGTTGAGTTGTTATAAAAGAGACAATTAGTGAACACTGGATTGGATGTTCTACAGTTCTGGTCGGAAGAACCATAATCAGTCGAATTATTATTACTAATAATACAACGGTTTACTTCCCCATGGGCGCAGGAGAAATAAATCCCACCTCCATTTCTATTGACTAATGTATCCTCTATCACAGGAATTGAACTACACACACATATTCCATTCCCCTTGTTTTCCTCGATGGTGCAATTCGAGATGATTGGTCCACATTCCTCCGAGTAAATTCCATCAGAATCATTATTGGATATAATACAATTTGAAAATTTTGGCTGCAAATAACCACACTCAATACCACCCCCATAGGAGGCCGAATTGTTAGTAATGGTGCAATTCGAGATACTTGCAATTGACATTGAGCACGCAATCCCACCACCCGATGTAGCTCGATTACCAGTAATTGTACAATTACGGATTATTGGGAGAATATCATAAATATTCACCCCACCTCCCGAATATGCATTACCTCCAGTAAGGGTGAAACCATCAATAGTCACATGATCATTCATTACTACCGTTGAGCAATTGAATCCAGAAGCATTAATGATGGTATCATTGGCCACATAATCTCTTTCCGAGAGCGAAGTTTCAGTTCCCGCAAACCCTCCGTAGTAGGATGTTGAAACTTCCGGAATCAGATATTCATGATATTCCCCCTTAGCCACCCAAAATTCATCATTCCGCCAACTCCGCCAATAGGCTCTTGTGAGTGAAGGAACGGCAGTGGCCCAACTCAACCCATCTCCATCATTTTTACCATCGGACGAGACATAGATTCTCTTGGGGGTGTAGGGGACAACCGGTCCAGGAATATAAGAAGCGGGCATCTCATAAACACCGATATCGATTTGACTACCTTGGGGACGGACAGTTCCATCGATATCCTCGGTGGGAGCACCCGCAGCTGTTCCATTATTAATACAGGGAGAACCATCCATCAGATGGAAGTCTCCCCCTTCTGGATCAACAAACAAAGGAGAGCTATCAATATTTCCTGTACCCGTATATCCACCCTGAATACAAGAATAGGAAACATTCACACTACCATCAAATACTGAGTAAATACTAATATCAGCCTCAGCACCACGATTCCATAAAATACTATTCTTGATAACTGTATTCCCATAATTCGTATATATAGCAGTCGGACTTAATGCTGTTGTATTTGCCGCAATGACACAGTTTATAATATCAGAATCGCTATCATATATATAGATTCCACCACCACCATATCCATTCGCAAAATTTTTATACACAATACTATTCGTTAATTTGGGAGTTGAATTCTCAAAATACAATCCTGCCCCAGATCCACTAGTATGGTTATCATGAACATAGACTGCGTTAATAAGAGATTCAGAGGCATATGTATGAATACCTCCTCCCTCATCTGAATAATTACCAAATATATTACACCTTTCTATTAATGTGTTTCCCCCAAACAGATAGATTCCCCCTCCATAATAATCGGCTGTATTATTGTATAGAGTGCAATCACAAATAACTCCACCTGAGATATCCATATAAACAGCACCACCATAATTGGATGTATTCTCAAAAATTTCGCAATTTCTGATGGTCGGATTACAACTATAACAATGAATTCCAGCTCCCCGGTCTATATTTCCACCCTTGATATAGAGACCATCCAAGACAACATTTTTCTTTATCAGGAATACAAATCTTCTCTTCCCAGTTCCATTGACAACCGTCTTGTTTTTTCTCCAATTCCGTTGTTCCAAAGCGGTTTCCGAGCCTGAAAATCCCCCATAGATCTGGATATCATGGGACTCAATTTCCAAGACTTCCTTATATTCACCCGATTTGATCCATATCTGGTCCGTTCCAGAGGCAATCTGGATCGCTCCCGTAATAGTTCCTACTGGTGTCTCCCAACTAGTTCCATTCCCGGTTCCACCACTCGCCACATAAACAGTTTTTGAGTCAGCAGAGATAGAAATGAACAGAAAGACTACCAAAAATGCACTCCGCAAAAACAAACTCATGTTTTTACCTCCCTGAAAGAGTGTATTCTGACATTTTCAAGTATGGATTTCCACTCATAAACCAATAAAGGTGAGCACCAGCCTGATTTTGTGAGCACAAAAAGAGTCTGTCACTCACCTTCCACGTCCGCTATGCAATCACAGTATTACAGTAATATTACCGTAAAGCATATTGTTTAATAAAACAGTTCCGTTAGAATCATTTTCTACCTTCATTGAACCTGTTGTCAACATGGGTGCCTAAGATCAATGGGATTTTTTGTTAAGATGGTAACCACACATCCCTACCAATTTCAACCTATTGTATTGATTATCCTCGAGATATGAGTTAATGGACCATATGTTCTTTATCTACTGGTTGACTTTCCTAGAGACTGTGAAGCGGGCAATCGTCGATGCAGGGTACGAGCTTCTATTTCAAAGACTTCAATGGAAAAGACGGTACTTGAGAATGTAGATGTGGTAGTATCACTTTCCACATGAGTTGTTGAAGGTGAACAGGATTGATCGAGGATCACCCACTAGAAAGGGGAGCTCACATGACCACTTCAGATAATCTGCAAGCCGCATTTGCTGGTGAAAGTCAGGCCAACAGGAAGTATCTTGCGTTCGCATTGAAGGCGGAACAGGATGGTTTCCCACAGGCCGCCAAATTGTTCCGTGCTGCCGCTGAGGCCGAAACGGTTCATGCCATGGCTCATTTACGTGCCATGAAGGGGATTGGGGATACTACCGAAAACCTTCAGGCGGCTATCGATGGCGAAGCCTATGAATTCAAGAATATGTATCCCACCTTCCTGGAAAAGGCCTTGGCAGAGGCGAACAAACCTGCGGAGATCAGCTTCCGTAATGCTTTGGCGGTCGAAAAGGTACACCATGACCTTTACTCACAAGCACTCGAGTCAGTGAAAGCGGGCATAGATTTTCCCCCCGCTTCCATCTATATCTGCCCATTTTGTGGGAACACCGTCAGAGGAGAATTGCCTGACAAATGCGAAGTCTGTGGCATTTCCGGTGAAAAGTTCCAAGAGGTCAATTAAATTGGTGAGTGCTGGAGTCTTTTGGTGTCTGTCTCCCTGTAGAAATAGGTCTTTTTGATCACAACGATAGCATATACACGGATATAATATATAGCCAGGTGGCATCTTTTAGAGAATCATCTTATTCACTAAATCGAAAATCAAGAAATGGGAAAGTGGTTAACAACGCCTCCTAAATGATCTATAATTCCCACATAGACTATTCGTACATCTTTGCGAGGACAACGCTTAATCTCTATTCGCAAATGGCCGGGATGAGTTCGATCCTCACCATACCGATTTACGGAGAAAGGGTTTCGCGGCGCTGAGGCCAGATGGTCAAACCATCGAAGTGTGTTCTTCGCGCTCGAATGACTGTAGTGATTCGAACACTTTTATCTATCCATCCCGGCCTTCCCGCTTCACACGGTAAGCCATCCTCATCTGACTGGCGCAGTTTTCCATACTTTACTCGACCTTTTCAACCCATTTTTTCCAACACATGTCCGCTTACCCTCTGTGAGGCAATATTGAGGTACTCTCATCTCTGCATTCCCATTGCCCAAAAATCGCCGATGACTAAAAAACAAGCGAGGTGGCACTATGAGCAAGAGACAAGCAGCATCTCTTTCCGTGAAGAGGCCTGCGTTAGCAGTCTACTTGCTATCCATCATAGTGAATCTTGTCATCCTTAATGTGGTGTTCGGTGGCTTTCCACCAATCGTAGAGAATAACCAATACCATGTATTTCATATATCAGCGGCACTCCTGGTTGTGCTGCTCTGTACGGTGATTGGGAACCAGTTTGTTTTGTTTACCGCAGGTGTCCAGCGTTTGTTGAGGTATGCAATTCACACCATGCCTGTCTCTCTTGTTCCCTTCTCTTTCACCCCAGAAGGCACTCCCCATCACAATCTTTTCCTCAACCACGAAGGCCATTGCTGTCCTGGCTCAGAAACTCAAGCTGTTTCCTCCAATCTCGATCACGTAGAACAAGCCTTGCGGGAAAATGAGCTCAAATACCGTACCCTTTTCGAGGGAGCGAGCGACTCAATCCTGCTCATGTCTCAAGACCACTTCATTGATTGCAATGCCAAGGCATTGGCGTTGTTTGGATGTAGTCTCGAACACATTATCGGAGCACCTCCCTATCAGTTCTCCCCTCTCACACAACCAGATGGACAGCCATCACGAGAAAAAGCCCTCGAGAAGATCAACCTAGCCCTTACAGATGGGCCCCAATCCTTCGAGTGGGAGCATTGCCGGCTTGATAGAACGCCCTTTTCAGCGGAAGTACATCTGACCCGTTTGGAGCTCGGGAACCAAGTTCTGCTTCAGGCGATTGTAAGTGACATCACCGACCGTAAACGTTCGGAGGAGGCTCTACGTGAGAGCGAAAGAAAGTACCGTGAATTAGTTGAGAATGCCAACAGCATTATCTTGCGATGGACACGTCAAGGTCACATCACCTTTCTGAACGAGTTTGGCCAACGCTTTTTCGGATACAAGGAAGATGAAATCCTGGGCCGTCATGTGGTGGGAACGATTGTACCCGAGACCGAACGTGGTGGCCGGGATTTACACCGGCTCTTAGACGCGATTGCCGCGGATCCGGTGGCCTATGAGCAGAATGTCAATGAGAACATGCGCCGTAATGGCGAGCGTGTCTGGATCGCTTGGACCAACAAAGTTGCCCGGGACTCACAGGGAGAAGTAGCGGAGATACTGAGCATCGGTGCTGACATCACCGAATACCGGCGTACAACCGAGGCGCTCCGCCGCCGGGAAGAGCAGTTCCGCCTTATCATGGAGAACTTGGCCGACCTGGTGGCGTTGCTTGACCTCGAGGGCCGCCGTCTTTATAACAGCCCCTCCTATCAAAGCATTCTTGGCAACCCAGATAAGTTACGTGGATCCTCTTCTTTTGATGAGATTCACCCAGAAGACAAGGAGCTTGTAAAAAGGGTCTTCGATGAGACGGTCCGGACTGGCATCGGAAAACGTCTTGAGTACCGCCTGATTGATCAGGATGGAAATACACGGTATGTCGAATCGCAGGGCAGTGTGATCCGTGATATGGAGGGGCATATATCACAAGTTTTGGTGGTCTCTCGTGATGTCACCAACCGCCGTCTCGCGGAGGAGGCCATCCATGAACTCAATGCTACTCTGGAGCAGCGTGTCGCCGAACGTACCTCTCAGTTAGAGGCCAAGAACCAGGAACTCAAAGCCTTTGCTTATACGGTGTCGCACGACCTGAAAGCACCTTTGCGTGGCATAGCTGGATATGCCGAGGAACTTGACCGGAAGCATCGCGCGGGATTGAGCGAGCGTGCCTTGTTCTGTCTATCACAAGTCCTTACGGCCACCCGGAACCTGGACCAGCTCATCGAAGACCTGCTTCATTATTCACGTCTGGACGCCGAGATCCCCTCACCCACGGAGATTCAACTGCGCCCCCTCATCGAATCCATCCTCCAGGACCGAAATCTTCTACTCGCCGAACAGGGCGTAGAAGTAACTCTTGATATTCCCTTTCCCACACTTTGCTCCTGGGAGCGTGGATTGGTTCAGGTTCTGACAAACCTCATTGACAATGCCATAAAATACAGCCGCGGATCCACACCACCTCGCATCCATATACAAGCCGAGACACTTGAGGATACCTGGCGGCTGAGCATCACGGATAATGGTGTCGGTTTCGATATGAAGTACCATGAACGGATCTATGGCTTGTTCAACCGGCTCGTACGTGCAGATGAATTCGAAGGAACGGGGGCTGGTTTAGCGATCGTTAAAAAGGTATTGGATAAACAAGGTGGGCGGATCTCCGCCATTTCAGCGCCAGGCCAGGGCGCGACATTCATTGTCGAATTACCGCGGCGAGGCAGCTCTGACGAACATCAACGAGAGATCTAAAATGGCGGCAATCCTCATCATGGATAACCATCCGGCCAGCCGGATGCTACTGGCTGCGGTTCTCACCTCGGCGAAACACATTGTGACCGAGACATTTGACGGTATCGAGGCTCTCACCAAGATCCGCGCCATGGATTATGACATTGTCTTCTGTGATCCCTTTTTAACTAATAAAAGTGGACATGAATTCATCCGCCAACTCCGGAACGATCCGTTTCTTAAATCTGTACCCGTGGTTTTTTGGATCGCAGCCCAAGACATACCCGAGGCTCAGTGTCTAGCCCGGACCCATGGAGTCACACATCTTCTTTCAAAACGCTCCAAGCCAGGCGAGATTCTTCAGCTTCTAGTAACCATGCTTGGTGAAGCATTGGCGGGCTACGTCCCCGAAACCGAGTTCAATCATTCTTTTGTGCATCTGATCACGGAACGGTTGCTTGAGGCCATGAGTACACGGGATACCCCGCCCTCACAACCCTTGTATCCCCCTGACGAACATGCCCGGCAACATCAAGCGCGGCCTATCCTGGTGGTGGAAGACAACCCGATGGATGTTGACTTCATGCTGCAGGCTTTCAAAGAAAGCAATGTCGCCAATCCAGTCAATGTCTGCCGTGATGGCGAGGAAGCACTGCAATACATCGAGGCCCACCAAACACCCGAAGACCCCAATCTGCCTTTGCTGGTGCTTTTGGACTTACGGTTGCCAAAGGTGGATGGCATCGATGTTCTCCGGCAGGCACGCCAACATTCTGTCTGGAGACAAGTTCCCTTCATCGTGGTAACCACTTCCCGCGAAAACATCGATATCACTACAGCCTACGATTTATCAGTCAACTCCTACATCGTTAAACCGGTCAATTTTCCAGCGTTCGCCGAGGTTGTGAAACACATCCGGGTTTATTGGTTACTCACCAATGAGCCCCCTTTCCCGGAACCCTGCAGGAGGCCTTCATGAACCCAACCATCCGCGTTCTCTATGCCGAGGACAATCCTCAAGATGCTGATCTAACACGGTCACGCTTCGCGGAGAACGCCCCAGACTTTGAAATCGAGATCGTCGGTACTGGCCAGGAGTGTCTGGAACGGCTCCACCGGGAAGCCTTTGATCTACTCTTGCTCGATCATCATCTACCTGACATGGAGGGACTGGATATCCTGAAATGTGTGGTCCACGTCGGCATTCGGATTCCAGTGGTGTTGGTTACAGCAGTCGGCGATGAGGATCTGGTGGTAAAGGTATTGCGGTTGGGTGCGGTCAATTATGCCTCAAAGAATGGCAACTACCTGGAAACCCTGCCTGACTTATTACGCGATGAAATTCATGAATACCACCATAAGCTCGATCAAGGGCTGCTGACGGTAGATCAGAAACGGATTCTGTATGTTGAACATCTCTCGATGGATGTGGACCTAACCCTTCAACACTTCTCCGAAGCGGCACCGCATTTGGTGGTGGATGTCGCGCGGAGTTGTAACGAAGCCCTCGCGCGTCTGACTGGTACACATGAATATGATCTGACGTTGATCGATATGCGTATGCCCGACCAAAGCGGACTCGATTTTGTGAGAGAAGCTAAACGCCGTCACTTCAAGCTGCCGCCCTTCATCATTGTAACCGGTCGCGGGGATGACGCCGCGGCCATTGCTACATTGAAGATGGGCGCCGCGGATTACATTGTAAAACGCGATGGATACCTTAACCAACTCACCTACTGCATTGACCATGCCATCGCGCATAATGAACTGAACCATCTCAACGAGAAACTGCGGATTGAACTCCTGGAACGTCACCGCGCGGAGGAGGCTCTTCGAGAGAGCGAGAAACGCTGGCGGATCATCTTTGAACAGGCGCCCGACTCGATTCTGATCATCGATCCCCAAAACGGCACCTTGTTGGATTATAACGACAAGGCCTGTGAGAGTCTGGGGTACTCCCGTGAAGAATTCTCAGGGATGACCTTGGCCGAGATTAAATTCACGGAATCACCTGAGGAGGTTAAAACTTACCTTGCGAATGTCACCCGGCATGGATTCGGTACAGTTGAAACCAAGCATAGAACCAAGACCGATGAACCACGTGATGTGTTGGTGGATTCCAAAACACTTCTCCTGCATGGAAAGATCTGCTTGCTTGAGACATGGCGCGATATCACCGACCGTAACCGTGCCGCTATGGAACGTCAAAAGCTTGAAGAACAGCTGCGCCAGTCTCAGAAGATGGAGTCAGTGGGGCGGTTGGCGGGCGGTGTGGCCCATGACTTCAATAATATGCTTCAAGCCATTATGGGATTCAGTTATCTCGCACTGGATGAGGTCAAACCGGAGGAACGCCTGTACCGGTATCTCACTGAAATCCAGGATGCCGCTCAACGCTCGGCGGACCTTACCCGTCAACTACTTGCTTTTGCCCGTAAACAAACCGTGAGTCCCAAAGTGTTGGATCTCAACGATACCGTATCAAGCATGTTGAAAATGCTCCAACGGTTGATCGGCGAGGACATCGATTTGATCTGGAAACCGGGCTACAACCTCGGTCAAGTTAAGATCGATCCTTCTCAGCTGGACCAAATCCTTGCCAACCTTACCGTCAACGCCCGTGATGCGATCTCCGGTGTCGGAAAAATCACAATCGAAACTGATAACCAGGTCATCGATGAGGTTTTTTGTTCCTATCACGCAGGTTTTACTGTCGGCGAGTTTGTGAAATTGTCAGTCAGTGATGATGGCTGTGGTATGAATAGTGAAACAATCGGTCAGATCTTCGAACCTTTCTTCACCACCAAGGGAATTGGAGAGGGAACTGGCCTTGGGTTAGCCACTATCTATGGCATTGTCAAACAGAATGACGGCGCCATTAGTGTCTACAGCGAAGTGGGTCAAGGAACCACATTCCACATCTACTTGCCACGTTTTATCGCCCAAGGAGACGAGGCCGGTGCATCACTAGGAGATCTGGCCGCCCCCTCAACAGGTAACGAGACAATTCTTATTGTCGAGGATGAAGAAGCTATCCTGACGATTGGAAAGGCTATTCTTTCCAAACTTGGGTATACCGTCTTAACCGCCAACACAACCCAGGAGGCGATTCGTATTGCGTCTGAATACCAAGGAGATATCCACTTGCTCCTCACGGATGTGGTGATGCCCGAAATGAACGGGCGGGAGCTCTCGGAACAGATCGTGCATTTACGCCCGGATGTGAAGATGCTTTTCATGTCAGGCTACACAGCTCACGTAATCGCTCACCGTGGAGTCCTCGAGGAGGGTGTCATGTTCCTGCAAAAACCCTTCTCTGGAGCATCTTTGGCGGCGAAGGTCCGCGAGGCATTAGGAACATAAAAATGCCAGAGAAATCTTCCCTCACAGTGGAACATCTCATCCAGAAAAAGGGGGGGGTCTAGGAACCTTACAGGATGGCGGAGAGGCCGGGATTCGAACCCGGGGTAGAGTTATTAGCCCTACGACGGTTTAGCAAACCGCTGCCTTCAGCCGCTCGGCCACCTCTCCACTCGGGACATGTTCCGTAAAATACCGGAGTAAGTCAATCCTTGGCTCAACTTCCCCCAACGGAAGGGTGCAATTCTCTCCTAATCTCCATCCACGCGTGGGATTGGGACATACCCTTTGGGACGGATCAGTTTTCTCTCCGGGAAGATGTCGCTGCTCTTGTACGGCCCAAAGATCCCCAGGACAGTGGTGGTCTTGAAATAAGAATCACCGTGAACCACCGGTATCTGCCAAAGAAGTTCTTTGCTTACGGGATCTCTTCCCATGAACTCCATACGGCAATACCCCTCTTGCCGATTGTAAGAGAAGATGGAAAGGCCCCCAGCCGATGAAGGTACACCCTGGTATTCGGTTACCAAGAGTGGGATCCCAAAGTTTGACACCCAGATATCGGTACCCACCGAACGGATCAGGACTGTCATCTCCACATCGGCCCGGGTGGCGTCCTCCACCAACAAACAGTGGTGGCGGGAGATCTCACGTTCGATGGTGGTCTTGATGAAGGGAAAATCATCACTTTGAACTCCTACTAAATCCATCTTGATTTTCCGCCCCTGGAGCGTTTTCCAGCGGACCGAGTTCACCGCCCGTTGTATTGCCTCGGTTACCAAGTACTGCTCGGTCGCGGTCCTGCCATGGATTTGGCTGGTAATAGTCGCACAACCACCCAGCACAAGTGGTAACAACGGAATGAGAAAGATACGCCAGTCACGCATAAGCAGCCAAAAATACCACACTTGAGCGGATGTAACGAGGCACCCGGATCTGATCAAGAGAGACGTATCCGAGGGGCTGGCTATTCACCCCTTGTGGCGGTTGATCATTGGCAGAGGGATAGGCCAACCGTCCCAAATGTGGTAATAATTCGAGTCCTTAATCGGCGACTATCCATATCTTCACCGGGGAAAGTCTCATGGAAGATCCAAAGCTGGAAACTGACATAGCTCACGTCAAGGAACTGATTCAGATCTGGCAAACCTACTATAGGCTTCTACTGGCTGCCTTTGACCGGGAAAAGAAGCTCCCTGCTAATGCCGACGAGGAATTCCAGAAGATCAAGACCGTGGTCGCTCAACGCCACGACCACTTCGCCTCGGTGATTCAAAAAGACCACTATGTCGCGCAGAACATCCTGCAGATGGTGAAGCGGACCATCTCGATTTACGACTTCGAGAAATCCAGCTCGGTGGCGGTGGATAAGACCCTCATCGAATGGCAAGAAGCCAACATCCTCCTGTTCGAGACCCTCGGATCTTTAGAATACAAGAAACATGAACTCGCGAAGGTCAGCGAGTCCGAACACAAGAAGGAACTGGCTAAACGCGCGCGCCAGGAGAAGATCGACAAGATCCGCGGCAACCCACAGCTCTTCATGGCGATCAAGGTTACCGTCATCACGGCGGCCATTCTCGGTTTCTGGTTCTCCCCGTTGCGGCAAGTGGTCGCTGACATCCCCTTTGTCCATAGCCGGATCAACGATTTCCGGAATATCTTCGGTATGAAGGAGCTGGATGAAAAAGGAAATCCAGTTGAGCCAGCCCCGGAAGGCGAATCCAAGGAGAAGAAGTAAAGCCCCCTCAGCGAAGCCTTGTTGTTCCGGATGGATCACCCCAATGAGTGGCCGTGGTCTGGTTATGGCCTATGGTTTAAAGGCCATGGAAACTGGGCCATGACGAAGTTATGGAAACACTAGCTCGTCCCTTTATCCATTTTATCCAGCGCCAATCTCTGGAGAGAATTCGTGCCTGGGCTTGTCTCTTAGCAAAACCTTGTTATCTCTTGGCACGGGGACGCCGTAAGACCGCTCTGGAAAACCTGGATCTGGCTTATGGCAATACACTCACACGCGAGGAAAAACTCCGGATCGCGCGCAAATGCTTCGAGAACCTGATTCTCACCGGGCTTGAGTTCATTTATTCTCCCTCCCTCAGCCCTAACTTGACCGATTATGTGGAACTGGTGGATACCCACAACTTCTGGGAAGCCCACCAACGTGGGAAGGGGGTTCTCGTCATTGTCCCTCATATGGGCAACTGGGAACTAATCGGACGGTTCTTTCGTTTTAGTGGAATCCCCGCCCATGCTGTCAGCCGGAAACAACGTCCAGCATGGGTGGCCCGCTTCGTGAGTGCAACCCGTAAAGAGAATGGCATCCAGGAGATCGACAAACGGAATGCCTTGCGTCCCGTCTTAACAGCCCTCAAACGGGGAGAGACGGTCAATCTCTTGATCGACCAGCACGCACGCAAGGAGGCCATTCAAACAACCTTCTTTGGCCAACCCGCGATGACCGTAGGTTCCGCCGCGTTAATCGCACTCAGGACTGGGTGCACCGTAGTGGTGGCGGCCTCCTTCCGGAAGCCGGATCTTGGAATCGGGGTGGTGGTCAGCGAGATCATCGAAACCATCGAGACCGGTGACAGAGAGCAGGATATTCTCACCAACACCCAACGGTATGTCGATGTGATCGAACGGTATGTGCGACAGTATCCAGATTGCTGGATGTGGATGCACCGGCGTTGGCGCGCTTAAGGGACCTCACCCTCCCGCCCCCCTTTCTCCCGGGGAGCTGGGGGAGTTTCCCCCTCGCCCATTGGGAGAGGGGGGTGGGGGGGTGAGGTCAACCGCCCCAGCCTTCTTCCAGGCCTGGATGAGACTTTCCCATTCACCCGCATATTCCATGTGAAGGAAGAAGAAGAAGTCCGCTAAGAGAATCACATAAGAGGCGGGCGAGGAAGAGAGCAAGCGGATTTCGAATCCATCCCGAGGGTGGTTTATAGAGAACTCGAGCGGCGCCACCTCCTTGCGCCAGTCTGGATGCAACCAGGGCTCCTGGTTCTTCCCGGATTCGCCCGTCAGCATCACTTCCCAATACAGAGGCAAGACCAAGAAATCTGGAGAAACAACTCCCGCCAAGATGGCGTCCTTTGCCAACTCGGCGAAATGTTCTTTAAGCCCCTGAGGTTCTGGTCCGGGGGGACTGCCCTGAGCAGCTGCCCCAAACACAATCCGGTCCTCGATCACAAGGCGTTGCATGTCCTTTCCAAGCGGTCCCAAATCATTCAGAAGGCATCCCAACCGGTCAGAGATCTCCTGGCTCACAGGGGCGGGGGAAGTGGCTACCGCGACTGGGCGTTCAACCGCACCACCCACATTCCAAGAACGGGGTGAATTACCCTTCCCTTCTGGAATCTCCACTCCAAAGGCATAGGGCTGGTCTACAGAATCCGTTCCGTCAGTTCCTCCACTCAACAGGTCCAGCCCTCCCCCCGCTACCACCAGATCCGCATCGGTGGGAATGGAGTCCAGTAGATCGGGATTGAGCGGGCGGAAAGGAGACCTTCTGGCTGAGGGCAAAAAGGATTTGGCCGCGAGGCGAATCTCCAATCCTACCGGAAGGCTCTGAACCGAGATCTCAAAACGGTCGATTCCCCTCCGCGCCAGGAAATGGTTCGGTGTCTTGTTATCTGGCCGCCACCCGATGAGCGCATCGGGATGAACCATGGAGGGTGGCTCAGGAGGACTGTCAAGGCTCTCCAAATAACCTTGAATAAGGAACATGTTTGGAGAAATAAGCAGGTGATGGTCCCCCTTGAGAAGATGCAGTTGCTGTCCAGGCAGGATCAGCGAGGTGAGCGGATACCCCCTGAGCTTGCGTTCGTTCACCAGGCCTTGCCCTGGGGAGCAAGAAGCAATCATGGTATTTACAAGGGGATCAACAGCCGCATGGTCCTTTAACGCCAATCCAATCATCCAAACAGTCTGCTCCACCTCCCAGGAGTATCTTGAGGGCCACTTCGCCACAAGGAACTCATCGACCGCCGGAGCGAAACACAACTGGAAAATGGATGCCATGGAAGAATCCATCGAACTGGAGATGTGATCGAGGATCTGGGATGAAATTTGGTTTCCCGCGGGACTAGTCGGAGGTGAGGTGGCAAGGAATTGGGTCCATATGCCGGGACGTACACGCAGGAAAACGGATGTCCGTGAGTCGGGAATAAGCCCCAGGTCAATCTCACCACTCGCGGATTGGGGTTGACTCAGACGAATGGCCGCGGAACAGGGTAATGTGAACAGAGATAACAGGAAGACACACCCACAGAGGATTTTCCCCCCCACCTCAACCCTCCCCCGCCAGGGGGGAGGGAGCAAACACACACTAAAGTGTGAACTCCGAACAATCCCCTCCCCCTGGCGGGGGGTAGGGGGGGAAGACCGCCTCAGATAAAAACAAAAGGCTTTGGAAGACTTCCTCTCGCACATGCGTAGATCAACTCAATGTGGGGATCGTTTGACACCAAAGCGGTGACATCCTAGTTCCCAGCCCAGGTCCCATGGATATCTCCGGGACCTGGGCTGTAAAAGTCCTTCCAGATTACCGGGGCGGTTGCGGTTGCGGTGGTTCAGGAACCACCATCTCCGGCATGGCCGGATTTACATCTACACTCTCACCCACAAACTCCTCGGGCCAATCTCCATTGATGAGATCGACCTTCTTTAGAACTTGTGAGGAGGTTCTGTTTCTGGACATCTCAGTCGCCATGAGCACATCCGCCTGGCTATTGAGAATGTAGGGTGTAATAAAGGTGAGCAATTCCACCTTCTCCGAGGAACGGGCTTTGTTCGTAAAGACTTTGTTCCCCACATAGGGCAACCGGTTAAGGAACGGTACCTTGTGCACCTGATCGGCCACCTGTTCGGAGATCACACCCGCGAGAACCGCTGTGTGATGGTTCTCAACCTGCAGATTGGTTTTGAACTCCCGGTCTGTAAAGGTGTAGGCCTGTCCATTCAGCGGTTCTACCGTAGGATCGATAGCTCCGTCAGTCAGGTTGATACTCAAACTGACCACGGTTTGGGAATTGATGTGTGGCGTCACCTGGAGCGTGAGTCCCAGTTTCTCATATTCAACCGATGTGTTCGTAGAACCACCACTCGTCACATCAATGCTCTTGATCGTAGGAGTTCGTGTTCCCACTCTCACCAAGGCTCTTTGATTGTTGGCCGTGAGAATGCTTGGTCTGGACTGAACATTCACCTTCCGGTTGCTTTCCAGGAAGTTGACCACCGCATTGAAGGAGGTGGAGTTCAGCGAGAAGAATTGGAGATTCTCCGCCGCCGAGTTCAAGATAGAAGTCCCATAGGAATTCGTATCGATGAGCTCACTACGGTCATTATCGAAGCTGAGAACCTCGCGGTTGCCAATGGTCACCGATCCCACATTACCCGTGGTGGGATCCACACCCCACTTGATACCCTGATCACAATCATCTCCCAGGGTAACCTCGACAATCAGGGTCTCTAACAGAACCTGTTGAGTAGGTGCATCCAAGGATTCGATCAGTTTCTCGACCGAAGGGCGGTACATCTCGGGTGTGATGACCAGCAATGAGTTGGTGCGTGTATCGGCCTCGATACGCACCTTTCCAATCAGGTTACTGAAGGAACCACCACCCGTACCACCACCACCGCCACCACCACCGAAGAAGTCGTTAAAGAAGAATCTTCTCCGGTTGCTTTCCGCATTCTCATCGGGCTTGAAGAGGTCAGTCAGGAGTTTCTGCAGGTCCTGCGCCAAGGCATTCTTGACCGGGATGAGATTAGTCCTTCCCGATTGCACCGAGGGTTTATCAAGTTCCTTGAGCATCTGTTCGATGACATCGAAAGCCCGTGGTGAGGAGGCCATGACAATGATCGAGTTGGTGGTCGCATCGGCGGTGACACGCACCTTGCCGGACAACCCGCTGATCGCGGCCTCGCGCTCGATCGGATAGTAATAACCACCCTGATAATCGGTGTCGCTGAAGAGGTTCTGCAGGGTCTTGGCAAGGGTCTCAGCTTCGCCATTCTCGATGTGGTAGACCTTGGGTCCCTCCAGGTTGGGGGCCTGGATATCCAGGGCATCGATCAGGTCGGCCACCTGGTTCATGTCCTGCGGCTCAGCAGTGACAATCAAGGCGTTCAACCGCGAGTCCGCGATGATGGTCACCTGGCCCTCGGTCAGGGCTTCTGTCCGCCGTCCACTAAAGAAGTAATCATCATAATAGTTCCGCCGCCGTGAACGCCCGCCCGTCTCGCTACCCGGGTTAAAGAGACCCTGTAAGCGTTCCGAGAGGACACTGGCATCGGCGTTCTCCAAGGTGAAGATCTCGACTACGCGCTTACGGCCCTCACGTGTATCGAGTTCCTTGATGAGACGGCGCACCCATTCCATGTCACGTGGATCGGCGATGACCAACAGGGCATTCGCCCAATCATCGGCCACAATCTTAGCAGGTGTACCCATGCGTGCGGCAGCTTGTGTAAAGAGCTGTGTGATTTCGGTGGCCAGATCTTGTGCCCGCGCATATTCGAGGAAGAACACCTCGGGTTTACGGTTGGAGAGAGACTCGGCATCGAGTTCCTTGACGATCCGTCCCAGCTGGTGGACTTCATCACTGGCGCCAATGATGACCAGCGAATTGGCTTCCGTATCAGAGAAGGAGAGCAATGGCAACTTGTTCTTGCGTGGACGTTGGGTGTTGAACTGGGTGATGATGGCCTGCAAGGGAGCCGAAATCGCTCCAGCTTTGGAGTTTTCAAGCGCGAATACCTCGGAGGCCAGATCCTCACGCTGGCTCTGCTCATCCAGCTCCTTGATGATTTCGGTCAGCTTCTGCACATTCGAATCGGTGTCAGCGATGATGATCGAGTTCGAGTCGGCATGAGATGTGATTGCGGCGGATTGACTGAGAGTCGTGCGTAAGGACTGCGCCAGAGCAATGGCATCAGCGTTCTTCAATTTGAGAATATGCACCCGGCGAAGTCCCCCCTCGGGTGAGTCGAGGGTCTTAATCATCTGTTCGATGATGGCCCGGTCGGAGGGATTGGCCATCACCAGCAGGGCGTTGTTCTCGGCGTTAGACACAATCCTCGCGGCGTTCCCCCCGGTACTGATCTGGGACATGATCTGGGTAATTTGGGTTCCCACCTGAACCGCCTGAGCATTCTCCAGGAAGTAAGTCTTGGGCTCGCGCTCCCGGAGATTGTCTTTATCGAGTTCCGCCAACAGAGTGGACAACTGATCCACTTCATCCGTGGGCCCAATGATGATAATCGAGTTGGTGCTGGCATCGGAAGTCACACGGGTCATGGGCCGTTGTGCACGTCCCTTGCGGATTGAAATGTGCGCGGCGAATTCGCTGAGGGTGGTATCCACCACGGTCGAGGTGGTGTTACGCAAGGGGATCACCTTGGTGATGAGCTCACCTTCCATACCGGGTGTATCCAGTTGCTCGATGAGCTTGCCCAGCTCCTCGATATTGGCCTTGGTGTCGGTGTAGATGATGGCGTTAGAGGGCACATCGGCAAAGATCTTCGCCGTGGGGCCCGCCACCGCACGGACATTCACCACCAGAGATTGGGCATCCGCGTTCTTGAGACGGAAAACATGAGTTTCCACTCCAGGAGCCTGGGTTTGATCCAGAGTCACCAGGAGTTCTTGAGCACGCAGGATATCGGCCTTGGAGGCCAGGATAATGAGTGAGTTGGACTCCGCCTCGGCGATCACTCGTGGGAGGTTTTGCCCCTTCTTGTCCAAGATTAAAAGCTGCTCCAAGACGGGAGCAAGAGTGATGGCATGGGCCTTCTGGAGAGGGACGATCTTGGGTTCCCGGTCAACCAGAGATTCGGCATCCAGATCCTTAACCAAACCCAATACCAGGTTGACCTCATCCGTGGGGCCAATGATGACAATCGAGTTGGAGGAGGCATCCGAGGTGACACGGGTTAGTGGACGCGACGCACGTCCCTTACGGACAGAGATGTGCTGCACGAATTCGCTGATCGTGTTGTCCACTATGGTTGCGTTGTTGTTCTTGAGAGGCACAACCTGGGTGATGAGCTCACCCTCCAGACCAGGAGCATCTAACTGTTCGATCAGTTTGGCCAACTCCTCGATATTAGCGGTCGTATCGGTATAGACCAGCGAATTGGAGGTGATATCGGCGAAGAGTTTCGCTGTTGGCCCAACCACCGCGCGTATATTTGGCACGAAGGTTTGCGCATCCGCATTCTTGAGACGGAAGACATGGGTCTGAACCCCCGGAGCCTCGGTCTGATCCAGGGTCTTCAGGAGCTCTTGGGCACGATCGATATCCTGTTTGGAGGCCAGGAGGATAAGCGAGTTGGACTCTGGCTCGGCAAACACACGTGGGACATTCTCGCCTTTCCGGTCGACGATCAGGAGTTCCTCCAGAATGGGAGCAAGCGTGACCGCATGGGCTTTCTGGAGCGGTATAATCCTGGGTTCCCGGTTATAAAGCGTTTCCGCATCGAGCTTCGCGATCAACCCCTTCACCAGATCGACCTCATCCGTGGGGCCGATGATGACCACCGAGTTCGAATCGCCATCCGAAGTTACACTGGTCAAGGGCCGATGGGAGCGTCCTTTCCGGAGAGCGATTTGCTCCACGAAATTATCCAGGGTGTTATCGATCACCTCGGCGTTCGAATTCTTCAGCGGAATCACCTGTGTAGTGATCTCACCCTCCATCCCCGGGACATCCAACTGCTCGATTAACTTGGCCAACTCCTCGATATTGGCGGTCGTATCGATGTAGATCAGAGAGTTGGAGGCGGCATCAGCGAAGAGTTTGGCATCTTCTCCGGCGACAATGCGCACATTGTCCAACAAGGTCTCCGCATCCGCGTTTTTGAGCCGGAAAACATGCCTCTCCACCCCTGGGGTCTCGGTTTGATCGAGAGTCACCAGGAGTTCCTCGGCACGCAGAATGTCGGCCTTGGGGGCGAGGATAATCAACGAGTTGGAGTTGGGCTCGGGCAACACCTGTGGGATGTTCGATCCCGTGCGGTCCATCACCAGGAGTTGTTCCAGTACCGGAGCAAGAGTCACGGCCTTGGCCTTGCGCAATGGAATGATCTTGGGCTCACGCTCAAAGAGAGACTCTGCATCCAGCTGTTGTATCAATCCCAGCACCTGATCGACCTCATCGGTGGGACCATAGATGATGAGTGAGTTCGAGGCCGGATCGGTCATGACCTGGGTCATGGGTTGCGTCATCCCTTTAGTCTGCGCCTGATAGCTGATGAACTGCTGAAGTGGCGTTGACAGAGAGGTTACCGAGGTGTTCTCCAGACGGCGGATCTTGGAGATAACCTCGCCCTTGGCCAGATCGATCTGGTCGATGAATTGCTTGACCTTCTCCAAAGATTCAGGGGTATCGGTCACGATCAGCATGTTGGTGCCCGGTTCGGCGAAGGCCTTGCCACGCACTGAGAGAACCGGCGGAGCAAGATTCTTGGACAGGTTCGCCGCCGAGGCACGCTTCAGGTCATAAATCCGTGTCTCCAACCCACCGGTTTCGGGCACATCGATCTTCTGCAAGATGGTCTCCAGGCGTTTTACATCCCGCTCGGGGGCGATCACGATCAATGAGTTCGAGGTCGGCTCGGCGATGATTGCGGAACGGACACCACCGACATTGGATTGAGCCAACATTGTTGCCAATTGGTTGATGAATTGTTGGGCCTGGATGTACTTGAGCGTGAAGATGTGTGGCTCACGTCCCGCTACATCCTGGGTATCCAGTTGGGTGATCAGCGCCTCGATGGTTTTCACTTCGTCCGTAGGACCGAAGATGATCACGGCATTGGTGGAAGTTTCCGCAAAAACCCCCGACCGGGGGGAGGTACGCCCCTTGCGGGTGGCATCCAGGCTCAAGAAGTTTAAGATCGGAGCCACCATGGTCGCGGCTTGACCATAATCGAGTTTGCGGATCCGGGTCGTGATTCCGCCACCCTTCTGAGCCAGTTCCTTAACCACCTTGCCGATACGCTGAATGACATCACGGGTGTCAATCACCACCAATGAATTGGTGGAGGCATCACTGGCAAGTTCTCCTTGAGGGCCTGAGAGGGTCTTCAGATAGGTGACCAGCTGAGCCGCATTCACTCCCTCGACCGGGAAGATCTCCACTTCCAATCCCGCTGCATTGGGGATATCCAGCTTGGCGACAAGCTCATCCAGCCGTTTCAAATCGGTATCAGACCCAATCGCAATCAGCGAATTGGTGAATTGATCCGAAATTACCGTGGTCTGAACAGTACCTGCGGTTGTACGGGCTGTCCGGAATACCTGGCTGAGTTGATTCGCCAATTGCATGGCCTTGGTATACTTCAGGAAGAAGAGCCGTACATTGCCTCCCGCCTTCCCGGCTGCCTCCAGCTGCTCCACGATCTCCAAGGCCGGTTTTACTTCCTCCGTGGGGCCAATAATGATGATCGAACCCGAGGTGGGTTCCGAGTAAGCATACATCGAGGGACGGGTCTTGTTCTTCTTGGTCATCATCTGCGTGGACAGACTGGTGACCACGGTAACCACATTCGCGGGTTCGATCTGATGCAACGTCCGAACCTTGGTCACCCATTCACCGGTCGCACCGGAGGTGTCCAGATCTGCCACGATCTTCTCCAAGCGTTCGACTTCGGGCGTGATATCGCGAATGATGAGTGAGTTCGAGTTGTTATCGTAGGAAACAAACCCGCGCGGGGACTTCAAGGTGTAGATGGGGGTATAGATGCTGACCGCGGGTGCATTCTTGACCGGCACAATCTTGGTGCACAGGTTCTTGGCATCGCTGGTGTCGAGAACCGCGATGAGTTTCTCCAACCGTTGAATCGAGGCCGTGGTATCCCGGATTACAATCGAGTTGGATGCGTAGTCATAGGTGACATAACCACGTGGGGATTTCAATGTGTATATTGGGTAATAGACACTACTAGCGGGTGCATCCTTAAGGTTGATGATCTTAGTGATCAAATCCCCCGCGTCAGCGACATCGAGCTTCTCGATTATAGACCGTATCTTTTCGATATCATTCGGTTGAGCGAGCACCATGATCAGGTTGATCCGGTCATCGGGGAGTATCAGCGTTGTAGCGCCCCCCTTGGCCAGTGTAGGCATCAGAGACCGTATCCCCACCGCGACTGTCGAGGCGATGCCATTCTTGATCTGAATAAATTCGGGCTTTTGGTCCTGCCACTGGAGTTTGTCCAGTTCTTGAGCGATGCGTTCAATTTCTTTGACATCATCCTCACGGCCAATGGCAATGATCGCCTGTGAGGAGGGATCCACCGAAATCACCGGACGGGCTCGTGACTGGCCCTTCGCAGTCACGATACGTTCCACATACTGCGAGAGTGGTGTAAAGATGGCGTAGATATTGGTGGTCTTCAACTCGATCACATGGACCACGAAGTTTTCCTTGCTCTCGGCGGTATCCAATTTTTCGATGATCGGCAAGACACGGTTGACACTATCCGTGCTATCGAGAATCAGCAGGCTGTTGGTGCGTGCATCCGGCAGCGACTTGCCCGCCTCGGAAAGAAGCGGCTGGATTATGGATGAGAGAGTAGTAGCCTCGGCGTTCTCAAGACTTAACAGCTTTTGGGTGAGCAGCCCCGTACCGGGCACATCCATGGCCTTGACAATCTCCTGGATCTTGGAGGCATCCGCCGGGGAACCGGCCACAATCAACATGTTCAGGCGCGCATCAGGTGTGATGCTGGGCGGATTCTGCTGGCTGGTCAGATTGGTCTTAATGGCAGTAAGCCGGCTGGCGACCAGAGTGGCCTCAGCGTTCTTCAGATAGATAAAAGTCGGCTTGGAACCGGCGAAGGTAACCTTGTCCAGCTTCTCCGCCAGAGCAAGAAGATCCTTCACGTCGTCCCTCTCGCCCAGAAAGATCAAGCGGGAGGTGTAGGGTTCAAGTTGAACCAGAGTCCTGGCCCGGGCTTTCCCTTTCTTCATCGCAAGATTGTTGGCGTATGTGTAAAGTGTATCGTGTAGGTAGTAGATGTTCGCCGACTGAGATTGGTAGATCTCAAGCACCAGGTCTTCGATTCCTTCGGAGGTGTCTAGCTTCTTGATGAAGGGCATCAGGCGCTCCACATTCGCCTTGGTATCGAGAATAACGAGGCTGTTGGAACGGTAATCTGGAATGACCTTGCCCGCACCGGTCATGAGCTGCGATATGGTGCTATAAAGATATGAGACTTCAGCGTTCTCCAATTTGACGATCGTTGGCTCGAAGGTCTCGCCACTGGGGGCATCGAGCCCCTGGATGAGGTCAATCACCTTGGTCACATCGGCCGGAGAAGCCGCGACCAACAGGGAGTTCATGCGGGCATCCGGGATGATGAGCGGTGGATTCTGCTTGTTGGTTATGGTTGTGATGACCTGACTTATCTGCGAGTAGACCTCGTTGGCCTTGGCATTCTTGAGTTGAACGACCCGGGGTTTCGAATCGCCCAGGGCCATCACATCCAATTTGTCCGCCATCTCCACCAGCTGTTTGACATCTTCCTTCTTGCCAAAGATCAGGACGGAAAGAGAGGTCGGTTCCAGAATGATCCGTGCCTTGGACTTAGCTTTCCCGCTGAACTGCGCGAGCTGAGTGGAAAACTCATCCAGCGCGCTCTTGGCCGAATAGATACTCGCGGCCTTGAAGTGCTTAACCTCGAAGATAATGTCCTTACTTTCGATGGGTTGATCCAGTTCCTTTATAATTCCCTGGATCTGCTCAATCGCCGCGGTGGAATCGCGGATAATCAGACGGCTGGAGGCATCATCGGGAACCATCCCACTGCTGGTGGAGGGGAGCAAGGTCCGGATCGCCGATACAAGGGTCGAGGGGACGGTGTTCTCGATGGGAATCATCTTGATCGTCTTGGTTTCGGCCCCTTCACTATCGAGGACATCAATCCACTGTAACAAACGGGCCTGGTCCTCAGGCCGGGCCGAGATCACCAGCGCATCCAGACGTGGTAGCTGCACCAGCTGCGGAGCCGAACCGGCCGGATAGGCAGCGGTCACAAACTGGTACAAGTCGGTGTAGAGCTGCGCGGCGGTGGTCCGCTTGGGGTAGATGATAAGCGGTTTGGAATCACGCCGGGTGGTCTGCTCCACAGCGGTCATAACTGAGACTACATAGGGAATCTGCGCCGCCGGTCCACGCAGTGAGATGGAGCGCGTGACCGGATTGTCCTGGTAAGTCACACCTGGTTTGTCACCAGGTTTACCCTCCTGCGCCACCCGCCGCTCCAGGAAAGATTTCGCCGCCGCAATTAGATCAGCTGGCTTGGCCAGGTTATAAGCAAACTCCTGAGAGGTCAGGTTGGTGCTCTGCGCACGTGGGATATCGATCCCGGCCAAGATGGTAGTCAACGCTGTGATCTCTTCCTGAGGACCACGCATAACCAGATTATGATTGACTGGATCCACACGGAAGGTAGTTAAAGGCACATACTCCGGACGTCCCTGATCGACAAAGTATTGCTTGAGCTGCGATTGTGCGAGGGGGATCACTTCTTCGGCGGTGGCGTAAGAAATAGCCCGTGAGGACACAACCAGTGGCTTGTCCAGGTTGTCCAGAATGGGAAGCAGCAGATCCAGTTCCGCTGGTGGACCACGGAAGATGATGATGGAGGGATTGAACTCCTCATGTCTCCAGGTAGTGGTGGTCTTGTAGGAGGTATTCCCTTCCTCGGCCATCTTCTTCACAAGACGGTCAAGCGCCCCCGGAATGGCTTCTTCCGGCTTGGCGTTGTAGAACTGGCGGGTCCGCTCGGTGAGGGGTTTATCCAGCTGATCTAGAATCACTGTCAGGTGGGCGAGTTCCTCGGCGGGACCGCGCAGGTTGATCATCGATGGATTAAAGGGATCCCGGTCCCAGGTTACCGAGGGCTTGAAACCAAGCTGTCCATCCTTCTCATACTTTTCAGTCAGTAAGGTAAGGGCAGAGGCAAAAACCTCTTCCGGCTTCTGGGTAAAGAAACGGCGTTGTTGGACGGTAATGGCTTTGTCGATCTGATCCAGGATCGGAATGAGCATGTCGAGCTCGGCGGCGGGGCCACGGAAGATGACATCAGCTGGTTTGAGTTCATCCTTCTTCCATACCGTAATGGGGCGGTATCCGGGCTGGCCCGCATCGGCCATCCGTTGCACCATGATTTCCATGGCGGCGGGAATCGCCTCTTCCGGTTTTTTCTCGAAGAACTTACGTGTCCGCTCAATGGTAACCACATCCAACCGTTCCAACCAAGCGGAGAGTCGGGTGAGCTCATCGGCGGGGCCTTTGAGAGTGATTTGGGAAGCGTTAAGCGGATCGCGCTTCCAAGTAATCGAGTGCTGGTAGTTGGGTTGTCCCTCCTCAGCATACTGCTTGAGCATAAGCTCGATGGCCTGAGGGAAAACCTCTTCGGGCGTACGGTTATTGAATTTCCGGGCCTGAGTGGTAAGAGGCTTATCGAGCTGATCGAGAATCGGGAACAAACGGTCGAGCTCGGTGGGGGGGCCCTTGATTACTAAGATCGACGGATTGAACTCCTCACGCTTCCAGGTAATCGAGGGACGGTAGTCGGCTTGCCCTTCTTCCTCCAGGCGTTTCACCATCCGCTCGATAGCAGCGGGAATGACCACCTCGGGAGTGGCGGAATAGATTGGACGGGTACGCTCTGCCAGAGGTTTATCGAGTTGATCAAGAAGCGCGGTGAGCCGCGTCAGTTCTTCTTGTGGACCGCGCAGGATAATCGCCGCTGGATTGAGTGGGTCACGCCGCCAGGTAGTAACCGGCTTGTACTTCGGGATGCCCTCATGGAGATATTGATCCACGAGGAGTTTGAGGGCCTCCGGGAAGACTTGTTCCGGTTGCTTGAAGAACCGGCGTGTTTGGGTTGTCACCGGCATATCCAACCGGTCAAGTACCGGAAATAGATGGTCAAGTTCCTCAGTGGGACCCCGGAAGATCATCAGTGAGGGATTAAACGGATCCACCTTCCAGGTTATGGAGTGCTTGTAACCGGGACGTCCGCTGTCCGCGTAATCCTTGACCATCAACTCAATGGCTTCATCCACAACCGTGCGCGGATCAGCGTAATTGAGTTTGCGTGAGCGGGTTGTGCGAGATTTATCGAGTTCATCCAAGACTGGTTCGAGAGCTTCAATCTCAGCGGTGGGACCTTTGATAATCAGTTCGCGTGTGGAAGGCTCATACACCAGCGAGGTCTTGGGCATATCACCAATCAATCCACCGACCTGGACTAGACGCCGCAAGAAGGCTTGAGCTGACTGGATCAAGGCTTGCGGATCGGCGTAATTGACAGTACGCCGCTGGATCACTGTCTTTTCCGCCTCCTTGGGAGACACATCCAGACGATCGATGATTTCAGTCACCGCCGAAACCTCACGTGCGGGACCCCGGATGATCAACGTGTTGAGACTCGGTTCCACCCGGATCGTGGTCTGAGGGGGGCCATCCCCCACCACACTGGCGAAGGTTTCGAGGAAGCTTTGGCAGGGTTTAAGAATCTCGCTGGCGGAAGCATTCTTGATAGCGCGTGAGACCGTGTTGATCTGCTGGCTCTTCTCCCGGTCCACAAGATCCACCAAGTTAGCGAAACGTTCGACATAAGAACGGGTATCGGAATAGAACAGGGTATTGGAGCCTTCATCGGCGGTGAGGGCCTCCCCATCGCGGACCATGGGCTTCAACCGGTCGACCATATCCTTGGCCTTGGTGAACTTCAGTTGACGAGTGAAGGTCATGATGTCCTCGCCACCGGACTCAGGCCGTTCTCCCGTAACCAAGGGGATCTGGACCTTCCTGGCGTCGGCCAGCGGGAGCACCATGATGAGATCTCCCGTATCCACTACCGCAATCCCCAGCGAGGATAAAACCTTGTAGAGCAGACGGAGGTTCTCGGCATCTGTTTGCGCACGCGGATTGATGAGGGTTACTTGCTTGGAGACCCCTTCACTCTTGAGAACGGGCTTCCCGGTCTTGTCAGAGAGGTATTTCAAGATCACGCCAATATCAGCGTTGTTGAAATTGAGTGGTGTTAATCCGCTCCCCGGGGTGGGAGCGGGAGTTGGGGTGGGCGCCACCGCCGGGGCAGGAACTGTTGTTGAGGCTGGAGCTGTTTCCGCTGTAGGTGCCACTGGAGCCGCTGGTGCTTCAGGTTGCACCGGAGGTATTGCTACCGGTGCGGCCGGAGCAGCCGCTGCCTTAGGTGGCTCCTGTGGTGGCGCGGCTTCTTCCGCCGCTGCTTGAGCCAGTCTTTGAGCTTCAGTCCGTGCCTTCACCATTCCCGCTGAGATAGGGGGCTCCGGCGGAGCACCGCTGTCCTGCGCGAACAGAGCAGACGTGTAGAATGCGGCGGCCAGAGCCGCCAAGATGAGACAATGGGTCCTCATGCTTCCCCTCTTCGATCCTGGCCCTTAGCTTTCCCAGTTAAGCCATTTGTCGGACCGGTACAGATTCGGTTGGCCATGCCGTCAGGACTCCCCAGCCCCTACTGGCGGACATGTGTAGCTCCGAACCCCACAGGGTTTTTATACCCCTCCACCGAGCTATCGCGGTGAATTGGATCGAGCCCGTTTACCTCTCCTCACAGCCCCGGGTGCAAGATAAGTTCCCGGGGACTATCCGAACCATCCTCGCGGATGGAGACGGAACCAATGTTGATTTTCTCAATAACTGCTTTTTCGATACGATCGCCCGTTTTTACTTCACGGCCATTGATGACCGCGTAATCCCCTAAAATCGCGCTCACTGTATAGGCGGGTGACGGATGAAAAAAGAAGGTCGCTTCGACGGCCCTAACCGCTGGAGCCTCTTCTTTCTTGCGATCCTTGTGGAGACTCCTTCCCCCACCCGGACTAATGACTCTTTCCGTGAGCGTCTGCCAGCTTTGCACGGACAGGTAGAGTGTCAACCCCTGCACCAAAACCAACCCACAGAGCAGAACCACACCAGCCGTCCAGCCCCACTTCTTGACGAGGGCGAGCCACTCCTCCTTGGTCTTCGGGATCCTCTTCACTTTTTACCCCCCTCAGCGGGTCCATAATAGGACCTTAAAGTGAGGTTTGCTACGATTTTATTGGCCTCCTCCGCTGGTTTCATGTCCCAACTCTCAAGACAGACCAAGTAGACACCTTTTTGGATCTCATCCACGAATTTAACCAAGGCATTCAAGTCCGAGGTGGAGGTGAGGTGGTAGTTAATCGTTTGAAACTTCCGCCCTTTTTTGGGCTGAGTGGCTGTTAGCGTTGGAAAACTCAACCCACTGCTTCGAGCTACTCCATCAATATGACTCAAGACTTTGGCTGAATCCTCCGTAGACGGTAGGGAGAAATCACCTATGTGCATCTTGTTAAGAGCATTTGTCACCATTTGTTGAGTATTCTCCAGCCGTCCTAGGCTGACAGTAAGATCTTCACGAAACTCAAGGGGACTTTCGCCCGCCCCCACCCCGGCCCTTTTGCCAAGCCAGTAGATTCCAAAGCCAAGCGCTAATACCACCGTGACGACAAGCAGAACTACTTCACGTTGGGAGACTTCCCTGCCCGCCAGGTTCATGAGTTTCCCTCTTTCTTATCCTGCTGCTTCTGTTTCTCTTCTTGTTTCTCTTGTTGTTTCTGTTTCTTCTCCCGGTTCTCTTTCCTCTGCTGGCGGAGTGCTTCTCGCTCCTCTTGGGTCTTCGTTGGTTTGGGCAGATCAGCCTTGGTGGTTTGTTGTGGCGTCGGTGTCGGAACAGCGGCCGGTACGACACTCGGAGCAGGAGTGGGTGTCGGAGCACCCGGGGTGCCCTCGGGTTGAGGCTGAGTGAGTGGCGTGTACCGCTCCACCTTGGATGGATCGAAGTCGGCCATGATCTGGAAAGAAAGCTTTTTGTCTTCCGCTCCGGTTTTGATAATGCGGACACGCTCTTTCAAGGGATCCATTTTCTTCAAAAGCGTCACCAGTTCATCAACTCCCGCCTGGTTCTCTGTGTTCCCATCGATTCGGACCCCCATCCCTTGACCATAGGAGAAGTTTTTAAAGAGCGTCTTTTTGGAGACCTGATCACTCAGTTGAAGCCAGATGCTCCCCCAGTCGGCGCGGATCTTGGAGAGGTCCGACAACGCCTCTTTCTGCTGATCCAAAAGCAGCTGTTTTAAGGCGATCTGGTCTCGTTGCGGCTCGAGCGACTTCATATTTGTCCGTCCCACCCGTCCCGAGGCCCACCACAGTGAGAGACTTAAAACAAGCAAGGCCCCGACGATGATCGCTTGACGGGGGATTTCGACCACCGTGGCAACCCGCTTCAACTCTCCGCGCTGACGTTCCTCCGAATCTCCAAAGAGGATCGAGGGCTCCCGGCCCTCCAACCGGAGTCTTCGCAGAGCCAGCAGACTGGCGGGAACTGAGAGTTGTTCGGTCACACCCAGGAAAAGGTCTTCGTTGAGCAGATTCTCGGAAGCGGGCGGGATGAGATCCGGCAATGACAGGATCCGTTTTCTCAACCGGTCGGAGGTAAAGATGGAGAGGATCGCCTTGCTCTCATCGCGAGACTGGAAGGGGCGGCGGAGATCCGCCAGCAAGGCCTCCCAGGGTTCGCCAGGTTCGCGCACATACGCCAACAGGGAGTTCATCCCCTGTTCACTACCACGGATCAATGTAGCCCGCCGTTCACCCCAGACGGTCAGGAGATCGATATCCGACCCACGCATCGCGGCCATTTCCTGCCAGAGATGGGGGCCTTCGGGGATCCAACCCGCGATGTCAATCTTCCGCTCCTCGAAGACAGTCTCCCATTCGGAGTAAAGATTCAGAGGGGTCGCCACCACATCCACCAGGGTCGAATGTGAGGCTTCATCCACCTGAGTCCGGTAGGTCCAGTGCATCTGGCTAAGGGGGAGTGGCAGGTCCTCCTCGATCGCCAAGGGGATCGCTTGGGTGACTGTCTTGAGGTCGGTTCCGGGAATAGTAATCCGGCGGTGGGCGCATTCCGCCGCACCCGCGATGATCCATACCCGCTTGGGTTTCATTCGCATGCGGGTCGCGCGCGCCAACCATTGGTCCAAGGCCGCGCTGATACTATAGGAGGATGTCATCCGGCCGGACGCGAGGATTTCGGTCTTCGACTGCCAGACCAACCACTCGGCGCCATCGGCCCCAGCCCGGATTGCGGCTTCGGTAATCTTGCGTGAGATCATCTCATTGTCCGGTAGTACAAGAACTTCGGCTTAGCGCCACTCTGATCGATCACCGCCTGGATGGAGGCGTAGGCCTTGCTGTCGGAAAGATAACCTACCGCACGGGCCTCAAAAACACACGATCGAACCGACACCAACGGAAACAGCTCCTTGAATGTATCAAGATTCATCCCCTCGAGCGAGATGAGCTCTCCTGTGGAGGTAAAAGCCTGTTCGTCGGCTCCACGGCGCGCCAGGATAGCCTCCGCTAAGCTATCTGTAATTCCTGGCAGACACAACAGAACTTCCTTGGGCGCGGTGTTCACATTGACCACGCCTGGGATGATCTCCTCGTCCTTTGTTGTCAGATCATCACAAGCTTCCTTGAACTCATCCTCGGTCAGCATGGCCTCAGCGGAGAGTTTCCCCTCGCTGGTAGTACTGTCCGTCTCCGCGTTGGCGGATTGGGAGGAGCTCTCACTCGCTGCGCTCTTCCTATTGTCTTCCGTTTCCGTCCCGCTGGAGGCGGAATTACCGGATTGGTTTTCCGAATTGCTCGAACTGGCAATCAGATCGGTAATCTCCTTTACCTTCGTCTTCTCCCGGGCCGTAATAAACTTGTCGATTTTGCTGTCGGGAACTTTGCCCTTTAGACGTTCCTTGAGTTGTTCGGCGGCCGCGGTGTTGACATTCAACCGCTTTTCCCCCCCGGCATTCACATTCTTCACATAGGAATAGAGGGTGATATAGGGGAGAAGACCACGATCCAGTTTGCCATCGCCATTATCGGGCGGGTCATTTTTATTACGATCATTTTCGGCGGTTTGCAGGATACCATCCCGGTTCGCATCTTCACCATATAAACGGCCGGGGGTGATGTCCTTGACCAAGAGGAGTTCACCCAGGGTTTTGAATTCACCATTCCGGGGCGAGTAAGGAGATGACAACTCACTGTAATACTCCTCCTCGGCGCCCCCACTGGTAACCTCACTATCGGAATCCCGCCAGTCAACAATCGCGGCGGCACGGGCGGAATTCATGCCCGGGAGCTTTTCAAGCATCTCCTTGGTGGCGGTGTTGATATTCAATTTGGAATTCTCATCACGTAGGCCGAAGCAGGTTCCGCCTTCCTCCGAGTTGACATCATCGGTGTAGATCTGAAAGAACCCTTTTCCCAGCGTGGCTTCCTCGAACAGCTGCCCGGCTCCAGCCCAATCGCCCGAAAGATCCGTGTGGCCCTCGGCATTTTCCTCAGTCAGATCCGCGAAAGCCAGGTACAAGGCACTTTCCGCCAGCAACTCAGCCTCAAACTTGTCCAGGTCGTTTTTGGTGGTCAAGAACTCCAAGGTCGAGAGGTGGTAATAGCTGGTTCCCAGGATCGCCAGTACGACCATCATCCACAGCACAATGAGCAGGATCAGGCCCCTTTCGGCCGGCGGGGGGGTCATGCTGGCTCTTTCCCTTGCTCTCCCTCTTCCGTGGTGGAGGAAGATGATCCCGTACCCTTGGGCAGCCACACCGAGACGGATAAACTCTCGAAGCGGTTCAAAAAAATGGCCTCTCGCGTTGGTCCGATATAAAGGGAAATCCGGACCGCCAGAGGTAGCTCGGTGGTGGAGTCCCACTCTTCAACCCATTTAGAACCATCATATAGTTCCACTCCCATACCGACCACGCGCGGACCTACCAGATGAATCTCACCCCCTTCTAAGGGTTTGGCGTCCGGAGGTGAGTCAGAACGCCGGACCAGCCAGCGTGCCGGAGTTTCATCATCACGGTCGATATAGTATTCCACCTCGCTTAAATCGCTTTGAGGTTTGGCCGCCCAGTTCACCTTGGCAGTGGCCGCGGTAAACAAAAGACGGTCATTAGGAACTGGGTCACCGGCCACTCCCTCGATCTCAACCTCATCATTCTCGACAAGAAAACGAAACTCATCGGAACCAATCTGAGCCGCTTTGATGTCCTCCTGGATACGTATCAAGGAACGGAACAGGACAGCTCGAATCTCAGATTTGTAGGAGTTCGTATTATAGGAATTGAGTCCAGAGAAAAAGGCGGTGTAGGCCGATCCCAACAACAGGGTGGTCGCCACCATCGCAAGAATCAGCTCCAGCAGGGTAAAACCCGCCGGGCTGGCTTCTGTCCGATCAGTTGTAGTATTGGAGTGTATACACATTGATCTTCTCGGGGGCTTCTTCCTCGCCCCACTCGATGTTAATCGAAACCGAATACAGCTTCTCCCACTCCGTCTCTGAAAAAGAGACTTTGTAGCGGTAGTCAGTACCCTCGAACTCCCCCTCGTTGTCCTCGCTTTTGGGAGTCAACACCTGATTGCGTACCTGAGCCACGATGTCACGGGCATACAGCGAGGCCTTGGTCCGGCGTTCCATCAACCGGTGTGCCTCATTCATGCCATTGAAGGACACGAGCACGCCGGTGACCGCCACCGACATGATGGTGATCGCCACCACCACCTCGAAGAGAGTGAAGCCGCTACAGCTCCGCTCTCCAGGGGAGGCCTCCCTACTGCTTCGCGACCGTGTCATAGATCTCAAAGATCTCCTCGGTATACCGTGGCACGATCACAGTGCTTCCAATCGTACCCACAATGGCGACAGTGAAGGTATCAGCGCGCGTAGCGGTCTCACCGGTGGCTGACTCGACCGTGGAACTGGCATCTCCCACACTCAGGTAAATGAAGGTATCGCGGGTGGAACCATCTGGCTCGAAGACAAGGACCGCCTTCCGCTCCTCGAGCGCCTCTTCCTCGCTCTGGTAATCCACCTCCTCTTTCTTCGTGGTAGAGGTGTCCTCTTTTTCTTCTTCCTCCCCCTCCTCCCGGATGACCGGGTAGTAAACCTGTTCGATGTGAATGCCCTTGGGGAGGGTACCTGTCAGGCCAATAGGCCAGTTACGCTTGGTGAAATTGCCCGGATCCTCCATGGGATCCTCCTCCACCAGCAGATCCATACGGTTGGCTTCCCGATCCAGCCCCAGCCGGGACCGGCGGCCCGTGGTAACGGCCAGACTGCGGACAAAGTTAGTGGCGGTGGCGGTCACCTGCGCGGCGGCATACAGGTCCCGTTCTTTCTTCATCGAGGAGAGGGAGGGAGCCACCATGCTTGCAAGCAGGCCCATAATCATGAGGACCAGCATGAGCTCCAAGAAGGTAAAACCCGCTTGTTGTCTCATCACAAGTGCTCTAGTGCGCAATCTGCCCCATTTTCATCATGGGCAGCGCAAGGGCCATGACGATGAAGAGGACCACAATGGCCATAACTCCGATAATCACCGGTTCCATGAGGCTGATAAAATTCTTTGTGGCATAACGGACCTCCAGGCTGTAGGCGCTGGCGACTTGAGTGAACATGCTCTCCAGTTCTCCCGATTCCTCGCCTACACGGATCATTTGGGTGAAAAGAGATGGGAAGACATTGCTCTGGGCAATGGGTTTGGCGATACCCTGTCCTTTTTGAACCTTCTCACAGACCTCTTGCAGCGAACGCTTCACCACGGCATCGCTGACAGTAGCGGCCACAAGCCGGAGGGCATCCAGGGCGGGCACGCCACTTTGCAGCAGGCTGGCCATGGTTTGGGCGATACGAGTCACTCCAACCTTTTGAATGAAGACTCCCAAAGCAGGAGTAGCGCGTAGGAAACGATACCAGTTATAGCTTCCCGCTTCGGTCGAAAGCCACCATTTCATTGCGCCAAAAAGAAGCATCCCCACAAGAGGAATGGTCCACCCCTTGGTGGAAACAAAGTTCCCAGCTCCGATGAGAAACTGGGTCGGAAGAGGAAGCGCCTGGCCACTTTCAAGAAAGACAGCGGTCATTTTGGGCATGACAAAGGCTAGGATGAAGGTCACCGAGAGGATCGCCATGCACACAATCGCGGCGGGATAGTACATGGCCGACTTGACCTCGGCATTGAGAGCATAGTTGGCCTCCAGGAAGTCGGCCAGCTGCGCCATGACTCGATCCAGGACACCCCCCTCTTCACCCATGCGGACCGTACTCACATACAGCGATGGGAAGACACCGGGATGGTCACGCATAGCATCCGCCATCGAGGCCCCCCCCTCGATCGCCTCGCGAACCTCGGTCAGGACATCGCGCAAGACATCGCTTTCAGCCTGACTGCCGATAATCCCCAAGGCCTGGGTCAGGGGGATATTGGCTTTGAGGACCGAATTCATCTGGTGGGTGAACATCACCAGCTCGCGGGTCTTGATTTTCCGTTTTCTTCGCGGAGCAACCGAGGGATGTTTGGGAGTCTCAAGGGCCGATTCCGAAACCTGGACAGGAATCAAACCTTGGCTACGCAGGGCCTTAAGCGCACCGGGGCGGTCCGCTGTCTCCAGGGATCCAGTGGTTTCCTTGCCCTCGGGTGAAACAGCTTTGTACTGGTAAACAGGCATAGTGGTTGGAAAGGAAGAGGAAATAATGGCCGGAGGTTCAGTCCTCCACGGCCACCCTCAAAACCTCTTCCATAGTAGTGATACCAGCATCAACCTTCCGCCAACCATCCTCGCGGAATGATTTTCCCGCGGAGGCTTGGGCAATCATGCTGGCGGAGGGGCGCTTTAAGATCATCTCCCGGAGCTCATCATTGAGTACAATGATCTCAAAGATGCCGACACGCCCCTTATATCCCGAGAAACCGCATGTTTCACACCCCACGCCACGGAAGAACTTGATTTGATCCACATGCTGCCACAAGCTCAACACCTTTTCCTCGGCGGTGGGCTCATATTGCTCCCGGCAATTCGGACAGATCCGCCGTACCAGACGTTGGGCGAGGATGCCATTGAGCGACGATGAGATCAGAAAGGGATCGATCCCCATGTCCATGAGGCGTGGAACAGCCCCAGCGGCGGTGTTGGTGTGAAGAGTACTGAACACCAAGTGGCCGGTGAGAGCCGAACGGATGGAGATTTCAGCGGTTTCACCATCGCGGACTTCACCCACCATGATGACATCCGGGTCTTGGCGCATAATCGAGCGCAACCCAGACGCAAAGGTCAGTCCCCGCTTCTGGTTCACCTGGATCTGACAGACACCCGGGAGATGGTATTCCACCGGGTCTTCCACCGTGATGATCTTCAGCGTGGGAGAAAAGATCAAATTCAATGCTGTATAGAGGGTCGTGGTCTTGCCTGAACCAGTCGGTCCGGTCACCAGGAAGATCCCATGCGGACGGTGGATGACATCATTGAAGGCACCACGGTCTTCCTCGGCCAAACCGAGTTCCTGGATATCGAGTATCAGGCTGCTCTTGTCGAGAATACGCAGCACTACGCTTTCGCCATAGACAGTCGGGCAACAGGAGACACGCAGGTCAATCTGCTTGCCCTCCATGGAAAGCCGGATATGACCATCCTGCGGGATAAAGCGCTCGGCGATGTTCATGCCGGCCATGATCTTTACCCGGGAGGTGATCGCCAGCCGCAGGTGCTTGGGCGGCGGGGGCATCTCCTTGAGCAACCCATCAATCCGGTAGCGGAGCTTGATCTCGGACTCGAAAGGTTCAATGTGGACATCGGAAGCCTTGTCCCGGATAGCCTCGAAGAGAATCAAGTTAACCAGGTTGACAACAGTCGGCTCGCCAGCGAGTTCACGCAGGTTGCCAATGTCGTGGTCCACCTCCAAGCCGGTCTCATCGGTGGAACCTTCCTCGACTGTTCCACCCCTCAGATCCGCGGTCATCCGCTCCACCGTGGCACCATAGCTACGTTGGATCGCCTGACGCAGGTTCCTCTCGCCAGCGATCTCAACCTTGATGCGCGCGGCGCCAGTCAGAATCCGGAAATCTTCATAGACCTGATCCGGTTCCGGATCGGTGACCGCCACCACCACAGATCCATTGTCCCGTCGAAGGGGGAGAGCCAAGCGTTTGAAGGCCAGATCACTGGGGACCTTAGCCAGGAGCTCTTCATCCACTTCTCCGATATCGGAAAGAAACGGGAGCTCATAGACATCCGCGACAGCATTGGCCCAATCGTTGTCGGGGATTCGTCCGGTCTGTACAAGAGCCTCCGAGAGTTCCGCTAGACTCTGCGGTTCCCTCTCCATGACTCTGTGCCAATCGGCATGAGTCAAGAGGCCCTTGGAGATCAGGAGGTTTCCTAACTTTTGATACTCCATATAGACCATAGCGTAGGACACCCCTTTCGGCTGACGCAAGCTGGAACAGAGCCTTCAGCCAAAATTGGTGGGTCTAGCCATCTCCGGTCTGGTCTGTAAGTATAAGAATTTCAGACTGTTGGAAATCAGGTACGTTCTTAACATGGATGAAGTAACCTCAATGATGTGGCTGGCTTGCAGCCTTTGTGTCATTCTCATCGGAATTGACAAGGCGGGTTTTGGGGGTGGAATCGGTATGGTGGCCACCCCACTCCTCTCTTTGGTCATGCCTCCTACCCGCGCAGCGGCCATCCTGCTCCCCCTTTTATGCGGGTCAGATATCGTTTCGCTCTATTTCTATCGCCGGATCTGCAGCACAAAAAACCTGTTGGCCCTGCTGCCTGGTGCGATCCTCGGAATCATCCTGGGAACCTTGTTTATCATGCACTGGCAGGGAGACCAAGAGGCCGCCGAGAGAGAACTCAAGGCCATGGTGGGCTGGCTCTCCCTTATCTTCGTGGCCTACCAAGCAGGGAGAACCTGGCTCTTAAAAAGGATTGAGCGATACCACCCCAAGAGATGGCATGGCTGGATATTTGGATCCTGCTCAGGATTCACTTCCACCCTAGCCCATGCTGGAGGACCGCCGGTCACCATGTATCTGCTCCCTCAGCACATGGACCGTCAGCTCTTTGTCGGCACCACGGTCTGGTTGTTTGCTTTGATGAATGCCTTGAAGTTGCCCCCTTACTACGCCTTGGGGCTCTTCCCTAAAGAGAACTTGACCCTCTCCTTTGCGTTAATGCCCTTGGTTCCCTTGGGGGTGGGCCTGGGGGTGTGGATGAACAAGGTGACCAGTGACCGGCTGTTCAACCGGCTGGTTTATGGGATTCTACTCGTGACTGGAATCCAACTCGTGACCGGTTGGAGTCTGGTCGATCTGTTCCGTTGAAGCCGTACCCGTAAGGGACTCATATTCCCATGCACAGTGGGAGCATTCAGGGGGCCAGAACCATGTCTATTGTGGGAACCCAGTTGAGTGGAACGGTGGAAAAAGCGGCGCGCCTCGTATCGTTGGATGCGTACCGGGGCTTTGTCATGATGGCAATGGTTTCGGATGGCCTGGGGCTCTCCAATGTGGCCCAACATTTTCCCGGCAGTAGGTTGTGGGAAACCCTCGATTACCAGTTTAGCCATGTCGAATGGGAGGGATGCGCCTTCTGGGACCTGATCCAACCCTCCTTCACCTTCATGGTGGGAGTGGCCATGCCTTACTCCCATGCCAGCCGTGTCGTGAAGGGGCAATCCCCCGCAAAGATTGGGTTTCACGTGATCTACCGGGCGTTACTGCTCACCTTCCTGGGAGTCTTCCTGCGCTCCGATGGAGCCGGGATGACCCGCTTCACCTTCGAGGATGTCCTCAGCCAGATCGGCATGGGGTATGCCTTTGCATACCTCTTGATTGGACGCGGATGGAAGATTCAATCAATCGCGTTGGTAGGCATTCTCTTCAGTTACTGGCTGGCCTTTGCGCTCTATCCCCTGCCCGGCCCTGGCTTTGACTATGCCGCCGTGGGGGTCACGCCGGAGTGGGGTCCCTACACCGGTTTCTTCGCACACTGGAACAAAAACACCAACCTTGCCGCCGCCTTCGATATCTGGTTCCTGAACTTATTCCCCTGGCCGGAGCCCTGGCGTTATAACGGGGGCGGATACCAGACATTGAGTTTTATCCCCTCGATGGCCACCATTATTCTCGGCCTGCTCGCGGGGGAATATCTGCGGGGTAATGTCAATGCCAAGTCCAAGGCGCAACATCTCTTCTTGGCGGGTGTGGTCTGCCTGGTGGCAGGATGGGGCCTTGGACACACCCTCTGCCCGGTTGTGAAAAAGATCTGGACCCCCTCGTGGGTGCTCTTCAGCGGTGGCTGGGCCTTCATCATGCTGGGCAGTTTCTACACCCTCATTGACCTCATGGGTTTCCGCAAATGGGCCTTCCCCTTCGTGGTGGTGGGCATGAACTCCATCGCCATCTATGTGATGGTCCACCTGATGGGGGGATGGATTGTGGGGACATACAAAACCCACTTTGGACAGGACCTGTTTGATGGAATCTACGGTCCCATTTTCCAGCATGGAGCGGTCCTGTTAACTCTGTGGCTGATGCTCTATTGGATGTACCGGAAGAAGATTTTCATCAAGATCTGACCACCTCACCCCTAAATCCCCTCTCCCACAGGGAGAGGGGACTCTGCGTTCCGGTGACTTTCCTGGGGACGTGGGATAGAATCCGTTTTTCATTCCGAATATTGAGCCTGAGGAGGCCATTCGATGCGTAAGAAGTTTATTGCCGGTAACTGGAAGATGTTCTGCGGAGACCCCGCAAAGGCGGTGGCACTCGCCAAGGGTGTCGTCGAGGCTTGCGGTGGGCAAGACAAGGTAGAGGTGGGGGTATGTCCGCCTGCCACGGCTCTTGCGGCGGTATGTGAGGTCTGCAAGGGAACTAGGATTGGGGTGGGTGGCCAGAATCTGTACCCCAAGGATGAGGGCGCCTTCACCGGCGAGGTGTCCGCCACATTCCTGAAGGCTATAGGCTGCACCTATGTGATCCTTGGTCACAGCGAGCGTCGCACCTATTTCAAGGAAACCGATGCCTTTATTAACGAAAAGGTGAAGGCTGCCCTGGCGCAGGGTCTCACACCGATCCTGTGCATCGGCGAGACCGACAAAGAACGCGAACAAGGAATCACCGAGAAAGTGGTCGAGACTCAGCTGCGCGGTGGTCTGGCGGGGATGAGCGCCGTGGAGATCGGTAAGCTGGTCATCGCTTATGAGCCCGTGTGGGCCATTGGCACTGGTAAGGTCGCCACCCCGGCGGATGCCCAAGCGGTTCATGCCTTTATCCGTAAGCTGCTGGGTGAGTTGGCTTCTCCCGCGGTGGCCGAGACGATCCGTATTCAGTATGGCGGTAGCATGAAGCCCGACAATGCGCCTGAGTTACTTTCTCAAAAGGACATCGATGGAGGTCTCATCGGAGGCGCGGCACTCAAGGCCGATTCCTTCGCGGCAATCGTGAAAGCGGGGATGTAAGAATATAGAATCAGTTTTCCACCGGGGGCGGCCGGCAGCTAGCCCCCGGTGAAATCCTCCCTCACTTAATTGCCAGTTGAATTACTCGAAGTTCCATTGGTTGTGTGGATTCCCGCCTTCGCGGGAATGACGATTACCAAGGGATTTCACCTTTTCCAGGATTACAAGGGCACCAAAAACACACTTGATTCTTTTCTCAGATTACGAACACAGAAGGAGCAACTCATGTTGAATAGAAATCTGTGTATTCTGGGTATGATGTGTTGTCTGGTCAGTGACATAGCAGCGCAGCCGGCTGTCTCATTACCGCAGGTAGCCTCGACTACAGGACCTATCAATGTCGGCTCACAGCGGGAATTATTCATAGACGACTTCCTGATCGAATCGCTGCAGAACGTTCGGCTTGAATTGCAGCATCCACAACCCCAGGAAATCGTCATGGTCTGTGATCAACCCTGGGAAGGAAACACGTGCATCTATTTTCGTATTATCTCCGATAATGGCAAGTTCCGGATGTGGTACTTGACATCGGATTGGAAATTAGAGCCTGATAAGGCAGTATTACAGCACCCGTATTATATCTGTTATGCGGAGAGTGATGACGGCCTTCATTGGGTGAAACCGGATCTGGGGCTGTTCGAGTTTCAGGGCTCCAAGAAGAATAACATCTGTGTACCGGAGGTCATGGACAACTTCACGCCGTTCATTGATACCAATCCCCAATGCCTCCCTGAGGCCCGCTACAAAGCAGTCGGAACATCGAAGGACGGGCTGATCGCCTGGCAATCGAGTGACGGCATTCATTGGAACCGGCTTGGCGAAAAGCCGATCATTACCAAAGGTGCGTTTGATTCGCAAAACACCGCATTCTGGGACCAGGCAATCAAGAAATACCGGGCCTACATAAGGGACTTCCACAATGGTCTGCGCGACATTCGTCTTGCAGTCTCCGATGACTTCATCACATGGACGACTCCGGAACTCCTAAATATAACACCCCCAATAGCCAATGAACAGTTATACATCAATTGCATTGCCCGTTACGATCGTGCTCCGCATTTGTTCCTCGGTTTTCCAGTAAGATATGTGGAACGTAATTGGTCACCCAGCATGCGTGCCCTTCCTGATCCCGCTCACCGCGAGCTTCGCGCCAAAGTAATGGGGCAGAGGATCGGCACGGCCATCACTGATGGTTTGTTCATGTCGAGTCGAGACGGTTTCAACTTTCATCGCTGGGGGGAAGCCTTTCTGTACAATGGACCGGAGCGGCATGGGAACTGGATTTATGGCGACTGTTACTCGGCTTATGGTCTGATTGAAACCGATAGCAAATTTCCAGGCGCACCCAAGGAATTATCGATACTAGTCCCAGAGGGTCATTGGACTCATGCTACAGAAATGCGCCGCTATACGCTTCGGATGGATGGTTTTGTGGCCGCACACGCCCCACTTGAGGGAGGGGAAATCCTCACAAAACCGCTCCAATTCACTGGCAAACGACTATCATTCAATTTCGCCACATCCGCCATGGGGCACGTATTTGTTGAACTGACGGATGCTAACGGTGTACCCATACCGGGATATTCACTTGCCGAATGCGATGAGACGTTTGGCGATAGCCTTGACCGAACAGTCACCTGGAAGGGAAACTCCAGCACATCCTCTCTCGCTGGAAAAGTGGTTCGTCTGCGCTTCCAGTTATGCGACGCTGATGTGTATTCGTTTCAATTCACTGAATAATGATTAATCGCTCCCGGATAACTTGACCAGATTGAATGAGAGGATCCGATAGGTTTGGTCCATCCCCCAACTGGAATGACAAATAAAGAGGAGGCTTTAGTTCCATGAGATTAAAAATCTTCTTGGTTATCCTTAGCCTGGTCTTCTTCCGTTACGGGATAGCATGGAGCGAACCCACTTTCGAAGTAGCTTGGAACGTCCATTCAGAAGCGGGATTTTCTAGTCCCAATGAGTTGCGTGACTCCACCACCGGAAAGACTCTGGGGATTGTTGCCTGTGAGGTGGGACGCGGACTGGTTTGTTTTTCTCCCGACGGACAACGTCTCTGGGAGATTTCCATGACTCCCCCGGTTACCGCAGGTCCAGCTGTTGGAGATATGAATGGAGATGGGAAGGAGGAAGTGATCGCCGCTGATGGTGGCGGTCACTTGTACTTGATCGATGACCATGGATCGGTTCTCTGGACAGCGAAGACCCATGACACCATCCAAGCCGAATCGTGTCCAGCCATTGGTGACCTTGATAACGATGGCTTGATGGAGATTGTAGTGGGAGATCGTTCTGGTGGTGTGAATTGCTTCGACCGGACTGGAAAGCGTCTCTGGACTTTTGTCGGGCCAGGCGATCAGATGGGTCCACCAATGATTACTGATCTCTACACTCTGCCCGGATGTGAAATCATCATCACTTCCCACAATGGCCACATCTATGCTCTAGGAGCCGATGGAAGATGGCTCTGGCAGATCTTTCATGAAAAGGAATGTATGCCGGGATCGCTTCCAGTATTGGCCGATGTAGAAGGGGATGGGAAACCAGAAATTTACATTGGCGGTGGTCTTCACCACTTTCTTCGTATCGATCCAGAAATTCCATCAATTGTCTTTGATGAAAATGTCTATCTGCACATCAACACCTCTATCCTTGCTACAGACCTTGAGGCTGATGGAAAGGATGACGTTGTTTTTGGGGTGAAGGGCGGCAAGGTGTTCTGTTATACCAAGGGAGGCTTCGCCTGGAAGAGAGAATTCCTCAATACGATCATCTGTTCTTCCCCGCTTGCCCTCAATCTTGACAATGATCCTTCGCTTGAAATGACCTTCTCCAATCGTGGGATTAAGATTCTTGATTCTGATGGTTCGGTGTTATCGGAATTCAACACTCCGGCTTACAATTCCCAACCCATCACGGGAGATTTCAACCAGGATGGATTCCTGGATGTCATTCTCTGCGGCCAAGGCCTCGACAGGGACAGTGGCTTGGTGTTCCAAAAATGGAACGTTCCATATACGGAAAACGCCAGGCAATGGCTCACGGTTGGCGGAGACCGGACTCATACAAGAAAACATCCCCATGCCAGTGATCTATCCAGAGGTAACGCACCACTGTTGAGTGTAGGCACTTCCAGCAGTTCCTTCTCCGCCGTAGAGGAACCGCATCTTTCATATGGACGGAATGTATGGCGGTATGATGTGAGTAATCCAGAAGGCAGACGATTGGTACTCTTATCGGAAATTGCTTACCCCGGTGGATCTTTTGAGAGGTTTTCCAATCATGTCTACTCAGATAAAGAACGTATCTCCTTTGAATTCGAGATATCCGATCCAGGGATTTATCAAGTCACTACATCACTGATTGACTCTGGCCAGCGGGCTCTGCTTTCCTCACACCAGGCAGCGCTCACATATGGCGGCCCTTCTGATGACTTAGGATACCTCAGTGGGACTCTTACAAAGACTATTCAGCGGATTGACGATCTAGCCCGGACAAACTACAAAGCCGCCGCATATTACAGAAGTGAAGTTCAATCCATTTCTGGTCAGATTCTTGCCCTGAAGCATTCCTTGGACACGAACCCTCAGCCATCTTTAGGAGATTCACTTGAAAATCTGTCTGATCAGGCCAAACGAGTGGATATCCTGACCGCCGCCGGGCAGCGGATGGCCTCAACTGGAACATTTGCGGTCTGGAACTACTCTCCCTGGGCCTATTTTGACCCGGTGAAGACACTGCCTGAATCATGCAAGCCTGCCCAGGAAATCAAGGTTTCTCTGTGCATGGAGGAGTATGACTCGCAGGCTCTGAATGTGACCAATTTTAGCGGGAAGAGTATGAATATCCGCGTTTGGGCAGAGGATTTCAAAAGCGCCGCGAGCATCACATCCAGCACACACATAGAATTCCGCCGCGCTATGATGGTCCCCACCCTTCGGGGCGAGGTTGTCGCGGATGCCCTTCCCCTTCTCGACCAGGCAGACATTCTTCCAATACCATCAGGAGAGACACAACAACTGTGGTTGACACTTCACGCTAAAGGTCTGAAGCCGGGATTGTATCTCTCCACTCTCCACCTGAAATCTGTCGATCCAGATCCAACCCATATCACTGTGCCTATCAGGTTGGAGGTTGTTGATCTTTCTCTTCCCCGTCCAAGTCCTTTGAAGTTCTGTGTGTGGTCCTATGCCGCGAAAGAACCTGACTACATTCTGCGTGACTTGGATGAGCATGGAGTGAATGTTCATTTCGCGCCACCGCCTTCGGCTGTCTGTAACGAAAGAGGGGAGATTGAGGGAACGCTGGATTTCGAAGCACACGATTCTGGTGTTTTACGGTTAGCGCCTCATGGCCTCATCCTGTTTTCCAGCCCACAAGGAGGTCTTTCAGGACAACCCATTTTTTCGGATCTATGGAACAAGGCGTTTGTAGTCTACCTGAGGGCGTGGATGAAGCACCTTAAGGAGCTTGGATTGGGATATGAGCACTTTGCATTATATCCTTATGACGAGCCATCAACTCCGTTCGCCCAAACTTCCCAAGATCTTGTGAAGGTTGCGAAGCTCATCCGCGAAGCGGATCCTAGCATTCAAATCTACACCGATCCCACCAGTGGTACAAATATTGATTCGCTCCGGATGTGGGAGGGTCTTGTTGATATCTGGTGCCCCTCGGCGGAGCTATTGGAAAGGTTTGGAGATGAGCTCCTACCATTCACTCATCGAGCAGGAAGGGAGACTTGGTTTTATGATGCTTCAGGGCGTTCCCGCACCCTTTCTTGTCTTGGAATCTACCGTTGGAGGTTCTGGTATGCCTGGAATCTCGGCCTAACAGGGGTTGGCTGGTGGACCTACACGCATGGTGATTATCTGTGGGACGGCTCCAACCCAGAGGGAGATTATTTCTATCACGTTTATGATGCACCGGGAACTGTGGTAACCAGCAAGCGCTGGGAAGCTGCACGCGAGGGGATTGAAGAGTATGAGATCCTCTATCTCTTGAGAGAAGCTCTTCACAAGGCGGAGGAGCGTGGGGTTTCATCTGATAGTCTGCGTAATGACTACAATCTACTCAGTGAGATTCCCCTCACGGTGGAGAAAAAGCTTCATGGTGTGGGGCGCCGGCTCCCCCTCAACACAACCAGTATTCCCCTTTACGAAACAGTGACCAATCAAGTTCAAGAGGCCAGATCCCGCCTCATCGAGGCTTGTCTACGAGTGAATTTGATGGGCCGCTAATCCCTGATCGCCGCTGGTGCGGACAACGAGAATCTCAGCCTAAGCGATTCGTTGAGAAAGTCAAAGATATTGGGGCGCCGTGGAGCCGCCCTCGTGGGAATGACGATTTCCGTCAGTTTTCACCTATTCTGTCATTCCGCGAAGGCGGCTCCACGGTCACATGTCTTATTTCAACAGGCTATTAAGGTCAACAGAAACGGATCACTGACCTGGGACTGTATTTCCAGCTGGCAAGAATCGGATTGTTTCACCGGGTGTTGTGGAAAACTCAATTAAAGAATTCTTGTCAATCTGCTCGCTACCGGCCCGGATCACTCGCACACCTTCCTCCCAAGGAGCTAATAGCCGGAGCACACTGCCAGCCTCGCTGACAACCTCGACCTGATCCACATGGCCATTGGAACAACCGGCGCTCACCAGGAACGCTCCCACAGCCCGGAGCGTATGAAATGCAGCAGGCTTATTCTTGGGCCAGTTCGGGAAGAGCCGGATTGATCCATTGTAGCTCTGCATCAGGCATTCGTTGATAACCACCGGTAAGCTGAAGTTTTCAAACCACACTCCCATCGGACGCATGAAGTCAAAAGGAGTCGTATCACCATACCGCCCGTGCACCTGCATCGCCATATCTGTACATGTCCCATTGGGCAACAAGCAATACTCAATCTGCCGTTTGAACCGTTCCAGATCCAGAGATCCAATCCGCGCGGCCTGCAGGTTCAGAAACACCAGGTCATTGCCACCCTCGTTCTGATTGTTCCGAAGTGTATTCTGAAGAATCCCAGCAATTTCAGGAGGTGAATGCAGGCCATGGTCTTCTCCTGGAAAAACCGTCATGAGACTGTTTGGCGTGTTATATACAGTATCCGTACTCTCTCCCGGCACAGACACAAACACCTTTCCCGAAGGCGAATCCGCCACTGGGTAGGCGGGAAAGTGATCCAGGATGTCATGCACATCCGCCACCAGCTCGGTTTCATTGCTCTCAATCTCAAGTGCCTTTACTGCCTCCAAATACGCTTTCATAACAAACCGGATCAAAGTCAGATCGACAAGGCAGTCATGGTTAAACTTGAAACCAGGCCTCAAGCCATAGAGCTCTGGCGGGACAGTGGGAAACACATGGTAACGATCATCCCCCCACTGAGATCCGTGCGCCTCCGGCCGCTTCATATAATCCACTAGAAACCGGACTGCTTCACGAATCGGCCCCAATGCCCGTGCCCGCAGGAAATCCTTATCCATCGTATACAAGTAATGCCACCACAATCCCTGCACCGCCCATGGAGTCTCGCAAATCTCCCACCCCCAAGTCGGCACTGGATACGGTAGTATCGACATCTCAACCGGGTAGGCCGAATGAGGAAAGTACGCACCCCGCAGCCCATAGTAGTCTTTAGCCCATTTCTGGCTTAAAGGAAGTAGCCGTTCAACAAGTTCGATGTAGGGAATGTTCTTCTCCACATGGTTACTTGAGAAAGGCAACCAGAACGGCTGTTGGGTGTTGTAGTTCATGTGGTAATCGCCATGCCAGGCTGTGCCGATCTTTCGGTAACTCCAGTTGGCGAACAGACCCGGACAGTTCACTCCAGCCTTAGCCGCGCAATTGAGGAAGTAGTGATTCCAATACCAGGTCCGCTCAAGAACTTCGTCATCGAGGGCAATGGCTGACCGGCTCCAGTAATCCTTCCAGACCTGCTGCGCCGCGTTGAAGGCTGCTGAGAAGGATTCAGTATCCGGCTTTGCCAGTTCCACCGGCTGGGAGTTGAGAAACGAATCGAGTCCCTCTTCCAGATGCACCACCACCTGTAAGGGTTCATCGGAAGAAAATCGCCGCTCGAGAGGACCCAACTCCCCGGAACGTCCATCCCAGGTCACTCGCTTTCCCGGCTCCAGGTGGCTATTTGAGTGAACTGACAGCCGGAAACCACGATCCTTCGGATGCGGACTGCCAGGCTTACCCTCCACTGGCTCGTTGAACGGCAGTACCTGATGAAACGAAAGGATATCCTCCCCCAAGTCTTCCATGACTTGATAAGGAGGAATATCCGCTGGCGTTTCTGGGTCGGGCAGGAGTCTTATCCGGTTAAAAGGATTGGGGACAGGCCCTCCCTCATCATCCACGAGCCGGACCCAGAGAAGGTCCTTGTTCATGTCCACAAAAACCTGAAGTTGCACCGCCTTGTAACCATCAAGAAGCTTCACCACACACAACCCAGCCGCAATATCCAGACGATAACCCAGCAGTTCAACCTTCCGGCGGTCGAAACCAAGAATCAAAGAACCACAAGGAAAAGGACGTGGGTACAGTTTGGAATAATTGGCCTGAGTCAACTTCATATACTCCGCATACCACGGATCCTCCTCCAGACTCGCCAGGTCCGCAGGTATCGCTTTGACCTTGTCAAAAACTTCCCCGAACGTCCCAATCTTGTCCTTGTTGTCCTCAGCAATCCGGACATCCCAGACATTGTTGTGACCGAAATGGATCACCACGGCATCAGGCCGGGTGGTCACCACAGCCCCAAGACCGCCGTTACCAAGGAGTGCGCCCTCAAAGAAATCCGGACCGGGACGGTCACGAACAATGGGATGACTCCTTACCCGTTCAAGGGGCTCCACTTTTACTAGGGGAGCATCTGCCACCACTCGACTCACAAGCAACGATGCTGCCAGCATTCCCAACAAGGAACCTCTATGCATACCGTCCCTCCCTAGCCCATGTATCTGGAAGACTACGACAGCCCGCCACGAGTTTACACCAATAAATTTCAAACGGCTCAACAATTCAGACTGACAATTCCAGACCATTTTTAATGGAACCACTCAGGAGTGAAGGAGATAGTTAAGCGCACAACTCATGTGCAGCTCTACGATCATGGCTCCCATGTCATGACCATTCTGACCTAGTGTCTCCCAGTCCATTCCGCCAGAAAGGATCATCATCTATGGCGTTGTTTCCCTTACTCCTAGGGATAAAAAGGGCAAGATGCACCGGATTCCAGGGTGGGTAAAAAAAGTGGTTGACATAACCACCTCAAGAGAGTATATCCACTGCCAGCTCTAGAAGGCAGGAATACGCCAGTCCCCGCCTCTGATCTTATCCTGGCGCGGCGGCGAGTAAGGATTCAGTCATGGTCAATGGCCTGAGACCCAAAACTGCTCCCGCCTACCTCAAGATCCTCCGCGATCTCGAGAAACGTATTGACTCACAGGAGTTCTCTCCCCAGAAACCAGTTCCCAGTGAACGCGAGATTTGTGTCCATTACCGGGTCAGCCGGATCACTGCCCGGCGGGCTCTGGATGAACTCGCCAACCTTGGACGGATAGTCCGGCTCCAAGGCAAGGGGAGCTTCATCTCCAAGCCCCGCCAATGGTCAAATTCCGGAAAAATCGCTCTCGTGGTGGATGGAGTTTATGACCACGGCTGTCTGCCGATTGTCCTGAGGGGAATTGAAGAAGAATCCCACCAGCTGGGCTATCAGGTAAGTTTCTTTAATGGTGAGGGGCGCTTCGACAAACACTTGGAGATCACCGAACGGATCCTCGATAGTGGCTTTAATGGGGTCATCATGGATCCCCACCAGAGCGACGAAGAGTATGAACGCAACACTGAGCTGATCGATGCGCTTGAACAGGAGCGGATTCCGGTCGTGCTGGTGCAGAAGTACCCCTTCCACCATCCCGAGTGTTACTCGTATGTGGTTTCTGATGACCATCGTGGGGGGTTCCTGGTCACCGAACACCTCCTTCAGATCGGTCATCGCCAGATTGCTTTCCTGCAAGATGCTTTTAATTCAAGCAGTTTCAACCGTCTACAAGGTTATCGCAGCGCTCTTTTAGCTTATGGCGTAACCATCTCGGCCGATTGGGTCCGCAAAGTTAGCGACCCAGAAGGTGTGGAAGCGACCCTTAAGGAATGGCTCAGTCTTGGTGATCAGAGACCCTCCGCTGTCTTCGCGGTGAATGATTTGATGGCCTACATGGTGGTTCATGCGCTGCAACACCTCGGTGTATCGATTCCCGACGATCTAGCCCTTGTAGGTTTTGATGACTTGCCCACTTCCAAATTCCTGGCCGTTCCCCTCACGACAGTCATTCAGCAGATTGAGCAGATCGGATCCACCGCGATGAAGGCGCTCCAATTCAGAATGGATGGACATTTTGAAGACAGGATTCAATTCGTTTGCCCTGTCAGCCTTGCGATTCGTGAGTCCTGCGGCCGGCTGCTCATGACCAACCATAGGGAGCCGGATGGCGAGACGATCTCGCATCAGATTGCGGATGAGGTTGGAAAGTCAGCCATATTGAGGAGCTAGGTCTTCGGCTAGAAGATCAGATCAATCTGGCAACACAGAAAGTGATAGATGTAGGAGGTGCTGTCGTGATCACTCACAGCCTGTTGAAGAAGAGCGTGACCCTGGATTCCCGCCTTCGCGGGAATGACAGAAGTGGCAAAATCTCTCGGAAATCGTCATTCCCGCGAAGGCGGGAATCCAGGGTGCCAACAGAACTACGAGTATTTCAAAGGACTGTTACGATGAAGGGTTTCACGTTGATCGAGCTGCTGATCGTCATCTCAATCATCCTCATTCTGATCTCCATCGCTCTACCAAATTTCCTTGAAGCCCAGATACGAGCCAAGGTGACCCGTGTCCAGGGTGAGTTCCGCACCCTGGCCATTGGCATGGAGGAGTATGCCATTGACTACAAGGACTATCCTCAGAATTGGTACGATCTCTACGCACATCCGGAATGGAGTGGGAAAAGCCGCTATTATGCAACTGGAATGCACTACACCCGCACTTGTCTTCCTCAGCTCACCACTCCCAACAAGTATCTGGAGAACGTCAATTACGATGAACCCTTTCCGTATGAGGGAATGCTCCTTCAGGGATACTTCTACGCTCACACCGACTACTCATTGAAAACTAAAGGGCTCTATTGGCACCAACCGTGCCTGTGGTGTTTCGCATCGTGTGGGCCAGATCATCTCTTCCATCAGGATTGGCAGATTCTTCCCGGATATCCCTCTGGCAATTGGGTGGAATACAGCCCGACTAATGGAACATCAAGCAAGGGCAACCTGACCAAATACGGACCATTCAGATAATCCCGCTTACGTGGATGAAGATCCCTTGTTCACGTATGAAGATCGCATTTCACATATCAGGGGCATTACCTCACATGATAGCGCTATTTCTGGTCTGTCTTTTTTCACTCTGGTTGGATGCCTCCTCTGCTTCGCCTGAGGAACGCTGGTGGCCAGTCCAGGCCCCGCCAAAGGCGGTCTTGCGCATGGGGCCCCACTCCGGTTTCGAGAGTGTCACAAGTCCATCGGGGAAATCCACATCCGGTCCGCTGGGCGCCTCTCACATGTTGGTGCAGTCCCTCTCCGGACTGGCTGCTCAAGCAGTCAATGAGGGCCTTCTCGATGAGATGCTCTGGATCGATGTGGCGGGTGGAGGGACTGACTACAGCGAGTGGTACACGAGAACCATCGCACGTCTGCACCTCGAAGACCGCGGCCTTTTCAAACCGTGGCAGGTTGTCGAGCGTTTCACAGCGAAGGGGATCATCAAGGGGTATATCCTCTACTCCTACGATTACTCCGAGGGTGAGCTTTACCAGGACAGGGCCGGAGCCAATTGCTCAATCAACGTGGCCACTAGCCTTGCTGGAATTCTCAAGGCCATCCTCATCGAAGAAGGGCAAGAGGCCAGAGCCAAGGAACTCGGTCTGACCATGCTCCTGGATGCGAGAGAGATCAGTCAAGAAGAATGCTTCAAGCGTTGGCGTGACCAATTCAACCGCCACATGCTCTGTACGCAAGACCCCAAAGTCCCGCACTGCCGCGCCATGGCGATCGCTCATAACTCATTTGTTTTCTACTCCCTGGGGCCCCTTGCTCAAGAAGCGATGGAGTGGCTGGAACCACCCTCCCCGGTCCTGGGTTGGAACTGCGGTGATGAGTTCTCCCAAACAGTCATCCCCTCCGAATATGGACACTTCCAGACAGCCACTAATTGGTGCCTCAATCTGCCTCTCCTCTCGGCTGGGAGCGAACTTGCTCAACCCGCCAAGATCCGCAACATCGATCCCGCCAAGATCGACTGGACAGACAAACGCAAAGCGGCGGCCTTTGTCATGAGCGATGGCGACAATGTTCAGTGGCTGATGGGTGGTTTCTTCCTGCAATCAGAGGCGAGTTACTGGAATAGCCCCGCCCATGGCAAGTTTCCTTTTGGATGGACATCGTGCTTAACACAGATCGTCCAAGTCTGCCCGCCAACCCTCGAATTTGCCGCTCAAACCCAACCCGCCAACTCTGCTTTAATCGAATTCGGCGGTGGCTACTACTACCCAGACCACTTCGGCAAGCGGCGTACGGACCAGGATCTTCTCGCCAAACATGCCCGGAAAGTGTGGGCCAACATGGAACTCGCTGGGTCCAAAATCCTTTGTGTCAATTGCCGTGATCTGGCCAGCAAAGAAGCCTCACATGCCTTTGAAATCTTTGTCCAGGAGATGCCGGGCCTCTGGGGAATCCTTGCCATTCAGTATGCCCCCTATGAAGGGGGTGACGGCAAGGTCTTCTGGGTCAAGAGAACTGATGGTATCGAGATCCCCGTGGTCACCGCCAAGTATGCTCTCTGGGGAAATGCCAATACCCTCGGTCCCAGGATCGGAACTCCCGCCAAGGTCGCCCGCCTCATCAACAAATCTTCTCAGGAGGCAATCGCTGGAGAACCACAAACTGGGGATTGGACAATCGTCCATGCCTGGTCCTACTTCAAACATGCGCCAGGCGCCGATGAGGACGCGGAGAATCTTCCACAGGAGTCAGCTGTATCCCAAGGCGGGGTGAGGGGTGTGACTCCTGTTGAATGGTGTGTGGAACGTCTTGCTCCATCGATCCATGTGGTCACTCCCGAGGAATTGGTCTGGCGGTTGAGAATGCAGCACGATCCCGTACAGACAAGTAGGATTCTGAATCTGAAAGAGGAGAGGTAAACAAACCTCTGTTGATTGAGTTGAGTGGGTGTGTGCCTGACAGCATCGAGTGTGATGCCTGGAAGGCCCAGGGAGTCTCTCGGTGAAAGGAGAATGTGATGCGTAGATCTTTTATTGTCGTGATCGGTATCCTGTTTGCTGTGCTGCCCGCTATGGCGGACAAGGTGTTGATCGACGGTGTCAATGACCTCTATGGTGGTTCGGATACCCAGTGGGGAGTGGATCCACAACATGCGGCCCCACCTGTGGATATCGGAACCGGAAATGCCACTCTGTTCACACGCTCCGCGGGCGCTGGCAATGACTGGTCGAATGTCGCCAACAGCTCAGGCGATCTGGTATTTGATGATGTCTCTGGAACGGCGTATTTCTCCTATTACCTTTTTGTCCAATCCATCGATACCAGCGCGGGTGATCCTTTCATCTCCTGGGTTTTCTTTAAAAACCCATACGACGGCGCTAATTATGCCATGCAGGTTGAGATGCTGAATGATGAGACAGTGGGGCAATGGAAGGTAGTCAACATCCCCTTGGCATCTGTTCCCACTGCAGGAGTCATGGACTGGTCTAGCGTCGGTTTCTTCCAGATTCAGGCCAACGGCTCCCCTGGAAGCTATGCCCTCTGGATCGACCAGATGGGTTTTTATGCGAATCCCTTGCCCGATCCCACAACATCCGGTGGGGATGTGGTCTTGATCGATGGCGTCAATGACCTTTATGGTGGACTCGATACACTGTGGAGTGTCGATCCACAACATGCCGCCCCACCTGTCAGCATCAATACTGGAAATGCCACTCTGTTTACCCGCACGGCCGGTGCTGGCAACGACTGGTCGAACGTGGCGAACAGCAGCGGCGACCTCGTCTTCGATGATGTCTCCGCCCTGGGGTACTTCTCATACTACCTCTATGTCCAAAGCATTGACACAACAGGCGGGAATCCGTTCATCTCCTGGGTTTTCTTTAAAAACCCATACGACGGCGCTAATTATGCCATGCAGGTTGAGATGCTGAATGATGAGACAGTGGGGCAATGGAAGGTAGTCAACATCCCCTTGGCATCTGTTCCCACTGCAGGAGTCATGGACTGGTCCAGTGTCGGCTTCTTCCAGATTCAAGCCAATGGCTCGCCGGGAAGCTATGCTCTCTGGATCGACCAGATGGGATTTTATAGCAATCCTCTCCCAGATCCTCCCAGCCAACCCGAAGAGGATATCGTGCTCATCGATGGAGTGAATGACCTTTATGGCAGCCTGGATGTACTCTGGGGTGTGGATCCTCAACATGCCGTTCCTCCTGTCAACATCAATACTGGCACGGCCACCCTGTTTACACGTTCGGCGGGTGATGGTACCGATTGGTCGAATGTCGCCAATAGCTCGGGCAATCTGGTGTTTGATGACGTCTCTGGAAAGGAATATTTCTCCTACTACATGTATGTCCAGACCATCGATACCAGCGCGGGAAATCCCTTCATCTCCTGGGCCTTCTTTAAAGATCCATTTGACGGAGTCAACTATGGGTTGTATGTGGAATACCTGAATGATGAGACGGTGGGGCAATGGAAGGTAGTCAACATTCCCCTGACTTCGTTCCCCACCGCTGGAGTGATGGATTGGGCCAGTGTCGGCTTCTTCCAGATTCAAGCCAACACTTCCCCTGGAAGCTATGCCCTCTGGATTGACCAGATGGGATTCTATGACGACCCGCTGCCAGATCCATCCACTCCCTCCACGGGTGACGTTGTACTCATCGATGGCGTCAATGACATCTATGCCGGCCTCGACACAGTCTGGGAAACTGATCCCACCCATGGGACACCTGCGCAGCCAGCGCGGCCCGAATCGGGTGATGCGACTCTCTTCACCCACTCAACCATTAACGTTGTTGATTGGAGTAATGTCGGTTTCGGTGCGGGTGAAACTTATGTCGATGATAAGGCCGATCCTAATTTCAACGCCCTTGTCTTCGCTGATGTCTCTGGGCTGACCTATTTCTCCTACTACCTGCGGGTGAATTCAATCAACACGAGCGGCGGTAATCCCTATATCTCCTGGGCCTTTTTCGCCGATCCCTTTGATGGCATGAATTGGGCCATGCATGTGGAATATCTGCAAGATGAACCTGTCGGCCAGTGGGTCGTGAAGAACATACCCATTGCGGATATCCCCATGAATGGTTTGGTGAACTGGACCAAGGCAGGTTATTTCCAGATCCAATGCTACGGTTCCCCAGCTCCATGGGAAATCTGGATCGACCAGATGGGTTTCTATGCGGAACCCCTGCCAGAACCAGGGACAACCCAGGTTCAGGAGTGGGTTCTGTACTGAAATAATTACAGCCGCTATGAGGATGAGTTTCCCCTCGCGCTGGGGTGCATTCTCTCTTGTCTGCTCAATTTATGGACTCGAATCCCCGCTGCAGTGCCTTCTGGCTTGCAGCGGGGTGCTTTCTCTACCAAACCATGACATGAGACTCCACAACTCACACCTCTTCTCTTCTCTGCTCCTCTTGATACTCCCAATCAGTTGGATGGTGTCTTCTTCACACCATGCCCAAGCCGTTGATTTGGGCGAGGGTTGGTATCCGAAAATTATTGGAGCCAAGGGCCTCTACAAAACCACTCCAGCATCCACATGGCCTCTCTCCTACGATAGCAACGGCAGTCTCATCACCAACGTTTATGGTCACACCTCCTATATGGTCCTCTCATTGGCCGGTCTTGCGGCCAAGGCTTGCCTGGAAGGAACGGGAGATCAACTCATCGAAGTTGACACTCAAGCCTATCCATATGCCTCCCAGATCGCCCATGCAGATCTTCTTGGCCGGAAAGGCCTCCAAGACCTTGGTACACTCCCACCCTGGGATCTGTTGGATATCTTCCGGGACAAGGGGATAGTCGCTGGATTCGTCGTCTACCACTATGAGACCGGATCCCGTGGACTCTGGAACTATACGAATGGCGGACCCTACGATCCCTCGTCCAATGCCGCGACCGTATACGCCCATCAACTCAATGCGGTTCTTATCGAACAGTCCCTGATTGCGACGGCTCTCAGCCACGGACTTAGTCAATTGGCGGACTGCCGGGGCATCACCCAGGAACAATGCTGGCAGACTTTCAAGGACGACATTGACAAACATACCATCGTGGCCTGCGATCCGAAGGTATGCTGGAACCGTGACTACGCTGTCGCCACTGGATGCTTCATCCTATTCCCAATGGACCCGAATGATCCCCTCCATGCGTCCAGCTTCTACCGCGATGTGGTGTTACCCACCTTGGAGGCGCCATTTCCAGTCCTCGGTTGGGCTGGTGGGGATGAATACTCAGGGACCTATTCCGCCACTATCAATGGCGGCTTTAACACGGCGACCTCCTATGACACCAACCTGCTGATTTATGGCGCTCTCTCACCGGGTGTGGATGAACCTTTCGATCCCTATAGATTGAACCTCAAAGGCAAGTTTGATCCCGGTTCTCTGGAGTGGGAACGGGATGTTCACTACACAGCCTTCATCATGAGTGACGGGGACTTCTATGGACTGAACAACACCTATATCGAGGATACGCTGGGTGCTGTCGGCGAGTACTTCGGCCATCATGAACGTGGCTCTTTTCCAATGACCTGGAGCTGTGCGGCAGCGGATCTGATCCAAACCCGCCCTTCATCGGTCCGCACACTCGCGGAAATTGCCACTGCGAATGACTCTTTTGCTCTCATGGGCGGTGGATACTATTATCCCGACCTCTTTCCGGATCTGCTGACACATATGCAACGGATACGTCCCCTGATGGATGCCATGGAGCTGCGCACGTGGATCGGCAACTTCTCGGATTATGACAGTGCAAAGGCACGGCAGGCGCAAGGAATCATTGCTTCTACTTTGAATGATCTTTCAGGTCTCTTTCCCATTCAATATTCCCCCTATACAGCCGGACATGGAAACATCTATTGGACAGACAACTCAAGCGGTTATCACATTCCAGTGATCTCAGCGAAACACGCTATCTGGGCGAACTCGGCCTTTGAAGGCGAAGGGAGTCCACTTGCCGTGGCTGAGAGCCTTGCCTCAGCGCCACGAACGGGCTCCCCGGACACCACGGGATGCTTTGACTGGACGATCATCCACATCTGGTCCTTCTTCGAGAACTGCTCCAACATGAACCAGACTGGGGCGGTGTTCAATCCCTCACAAGGAATCGAACGGTGCTATGCCTCCGCGCTTTGTTGTTATGACAACCTTCCAGAACATGTGCGGGTGGTGAGCGCGGAAGAACTAGCCTGGCAAGCGGCCTTGCATCTTCATACCGAAGACTCTTTGCTTCGAATTCTCGACCAGGCGGAGAAGGAAATCCCCGTCCCCCCGGCCGATGGTCTTGAGGATGAACTGATTCAAGATTGGCGGGACATAATTGCAGATTCTGAATTCAGTTCAGAACCACGCAACCGCGAGTCCTTCCTCAAGGTGAAGAATGTCCTTGACTCCGTGAGGTCCGCCACGGCTTTTCAAGACCTGAACGAATCATTCGAGGATTTCGAGCTGGGGAACTTACCTCAACGCGGGTGGATTGATTCCATGGGCGATACCACTGTGACAACTGGCTCCGCCTATAGCGGACAGAAAAGCCTTCATGTCACAGAGGAAGCGGAAGCAGATAAGTTGATTTATCCTGGGGAATCAGATTCGGTCTGGTTCGAGAGCCGAGTGAAGCTTGGATTGCTCGCTGCAGACGATACGAGCTTGCCTTCATCTCCCGCTACTGCTGTCCTTCGATTCTCAAATTTCGGGATTCTTGCCTTTGATGGTAATGGCTCTGGAGGTGGAGAGTGGAGGCGGTTCCAAGTCAATCAGCAGAGTGACACCTGGCTTAAGATAGGGATCCGTTTGGACTATTCTTCAAATCTCTGGGAACTCTATGTGAACGGCCAGAAGGCCCTCGAGGGACTCGGATTTGTCGACAATTCCGCAAGACGGCTGCATGGAATGAAATTCAAAGGTGAGCAACTTCTCGATGACGTTCTGGTAAGGCGGTCTGGGCCGACAGTGAATCCGAGCTGGGATCTTTATTGACTACGGCTTCGCTCCACACCCACTGTAGGTTTTTTCCAAGGAAATCAATAACTGATTTCCATTCCTGCCACCTTCGGTCATGAAAGACTCGTAGTTCTGTTGGCGCCGTGGTGCCGCCTTCCCGGGAATGATGATTGCTTAGGGATAGTGCAAATTCTGTCATTCCCGCGAAGGCAGTGCCACGGTCACGCTCTATTTCAACAGGCTGTTAGCCATACCACTCACGCTTGCGATCCTTGAGATTAGCCAAGACATTGATCGTGGTGTTGACGTTACTGACAACCTGAAAATCAAACATGCCCACACAGATAAAATCAGCCCCGTTTTTAAAGGCCCAGCTAAACCCATCTTCAGGACCGATAGCACCCGCGGCGAGAATCTTGTAGGCCATGACAGGAATTTTCGTATTCTCGACAAATGCCACATCCTTTTCTGGAAAGAGGCAGAATATGTTATCGTGAAACTTATTATGGTCGGGAGAACTCTCGCCGGTGACCTCGAAAGGAACCCGGTTCTCAATAGGATGTGCCGACCAGTAATTGTCATGGTGGAGGGTTTTCATGTAGTAATCGCCAGTAATTCCTTGCTCCTCGCACATAATTAAAGTGTCAACAGTATGGGCGCCCAAACCAGCCACATATCCTTGACTCCGTATCTTCTCCATCATCTGGGCAAGGATATCAAACTGTTTATCCTTCGCCAGTGAATCGCACAAATTGCCATGAATCTGAAGGATATCCGCCCCGGCATCAATGGCTGTGTTGATTTCTTTGAAGTAGTCGTTTTGCTTCCTGTCGGCTCCCACTTGCGAAATGACGATAATTTTTCCACCAGTAACTTGTTTGTATTTCTGAAGCACTGGATTTGTTGGAAAACCAATATTGATGGCATTGATACCGGCCTGTTCAGCCAACAGCAATGTTTCAAAGATCTTCTTCTCCGTGTTGTAGGCCATGGAAAGCGCCGGCACATAAATCAGATCGCGCGAGTGAGCCCAACCCCCAATCATGTTTCCACCAATAACCAGCCGGCTAATCTCAAATTTTCCAATCTTACCCTTTGGTAGTTCCCCGGCAAGGTCCGTGATGGCCGGGATGGTTAATTTCCTGGTCGCCCCGGAAAACCCATCAACCCCCCTTCTCTGAACCTCTTTGGCCGCCCCATATCCCATAATTCCCAACACGGGAATTGTGGAAAGATGTTTGAGCGCCTCGCGCCGTGAGTTTACCGGGACAACATCCGGTCCAATGCTCTTTCCTCTCATAAAAACACCGATCAGTCCATAGAGCCCATACCCCTTTTCCCTGACAAGCAGAAGCACCACTAATGCGAACGCCTCCACGACATTTTTGTTGACCAGATAGACACTCCCCTCTGAACCTTCGTAATATGCCCCCCCAAAAGGTGGATATGCAAAATAATAAAGCGCTAATAGGATTATGCCGGAAACGGCCGCACATCGTATTGCAATCCCAATGAACAGCGCCAACCCTATCAGGGTCAAGCCGTACATATTCAGCGGGTTGACCACAGCCATGGCCGTTTCGGAGGATGCCATCCAATGATAAAAACTTGACAAGGGCCCACTGGCACTTTCGAGATACCCTTTGGCGGTCCACTGGGCCGCGGCCACCTTCGACACTCCTTCATACATAAAATGCCAGCCTATTGCACACCGTAGCAGCGTAACAGCCCATTTTTCGCAAATATATCCTGTGTTTTTTGAACTAGAGGCCATCTTGTGAATCTACCTTTCAGTGGAGGTTTTTTCCACATATGACCGGGCGTTGCCGGGCAAGTCACCAAGAGTCATATTGAACTTCTCAAACTCTTCTCTGTCAACCAGAGGCTAGCGACTCAGTGAATCACTCGAAGTCTTGTTCGAGCCATGGATTCCCGCCTTCGCGGGAATGACGATTTCCGAGGGATTTCGCCTATTTTGTCATTCCCGCGAAGGCGGGAATCCATAGCGCTTACAGAACAAAGAGTTATTCAACGGGCTGTTAATACTGTCAACCATGTCTCTGAGCCTCTATCAACCTTGTGTCCAGTCCAAATACGCCGATAATTCTCCAAGAAATGATGGCATACAATTTCTGGATATACATTCTACCTTGCCCCATTTTCCAAAGTGGCCCGTTCTAGATAATGGTCCTTGAGAGTGATTCCTGTATTCGGAAGAGGAATATCGTTTGTGCTCATGTGCCTCAACTTCATATATAAATTCTTCCGGCGGACCCGGACAGTCAGTTTTACCGGGAAGGTGATGGGCACCTCTTATCATATTACTGTGTGCAGGTTGCCCAAGAAAATGACACCCGGGTTTCTGAAGGATACGGCTGATGCCGCACTGAACATGGTTGACAGGAAAATGTCCATCTTCAGAAATGATTCCGAACTGAGCTGTTTTAACCAGCATACATCACAACAACCTTTCACCATGAGTCCTGAAACAGCTGAGGTATTTCGAATTTCGCGGCGGGTTAGCGAGGAATCTGACGGAGCCTTCGACATCACCATGGGACCGCTGGTCAATGCATGGGGCTTTGGCCCGGAGAAAAGACCGGGAGACCCTGATGAAGCGACGATCGCTGCGCTGCGTGAACGGATTGGGTATCAATGGGTGGAGATAAACGGCGACGACACCCTCGTGAAACAACGCCCGGATGTGTACTGCGACTTATCCGCCGTGGCGAAAGGATATAGTGTAGATAAAGTGGCTGAAGCATTCGACCGGCTGGCAGTTTTCAACTATCTTATCGAGGTCGGTGGGGAAGTCTGTACGAAAGGTGTTAATCCAGATGGACAAGAATGGCGTCTGGCCATCGAGAAACCGGTTGAAGAAGGACAGAGCCCTCAACAGGTGGTTGGTTTGTCTGGTGTTTCAATGGCTACTTCCGGTGACTACCGCATATTCCGGGTGAAAAACGGCCGACGCATCTCTCACGAAATTGACCCTAAAACCGGCTGGCCCATCACGCATAATCTCGCTTCAGTCAGTGTGATCCATGCATCCTGTGCATGGGCCGATGCTTATGCCACGGCATTAATGGTACTCGGCCCAGACAAAGGCATTGAATTTGCTCAAAAACATCACCTTGCGGTATACCTGCTCATCCGTACACCCTCCGGTGAATACATGGTTCGCCAGAGTCCAGAGTTCAATCAATTTACGAGATAGTGACTTCTGTACAATCCGAAGGGCCTGTCCGCTGGTTTCCCGTCAGTTCCCGTTATAGCTGATTTTACGTTTCGATGAAGATCCGCTCAGTGGCGGCCAGACATTCGTTCAGCTGTTCGGCCCGATGACGGTCAAGTTTGGCCGGGTTGTTCCCCGCTAGAGCTGCGGCGCGTGTCTGGGCCATCATTGTTGTATCGTGACTTCCAGTGGCCTGCCAGGAAGCCAGCGGTCCCCGCACAGCTAGCGCGGGTATGAAATACTCATCCGACCGTAACCGCTCCAGTGTGTGGGACTGTGTCAGGTAAGTTTCGCCCTGTGGGCCAATCTGCTTGATCAGATTGGCGGCAATACTGTCCGGGGTTACTTCAATGCCCGCCGCCAAGCGGCGGCACATGCCGGCGATTTCACTGTCCATCAGTAGTTGTTCATCGCTGCAAGTCATTCCGGTGGCGAACATTCCGCAGTTGACGACTAGATCATGACCAGCGCCAACAGACGCCATCAGGCTGAAAGTCTTCTCCCATGCATTCTGCTCATCATGCGCGTGATTGTCGGAGTTGGGTGCGGTGGTGTGCGAAGGAACACGATAGAACCGCGCAAGTTGCGCGGCGGCAATACGGCAGATCGTTGTCTCAATCGAGCCGACCAAGGCCGCCCCGGAGCGCATGTCGGTCGTTGTCCATGAGTTTGCATACAGTAGAGGGTGACCTGGTTTTAGCAGCTGGATCATGGCCAGGCCGGAAAGGCATTCAGCATTGTTCATCGTTAACAGTCCGGCTAACGTATAGGGAGCGGAAACACCCGCGTTTGGCTCCGGAAGAATGGCCATCGGAACTACGGTTTCCAGCGTATCGAGAATTGCTTTACAGACATTCTCTTCCCAGAAAAGCGGGCTGGTCGGAGAAAGTTGACTAATGCCATAAACATTGTTTTCGAAGTTCCCCGCGAAGACAGTGCGCAGCAGTTCGATGCAGCCGCGATTGATTTTCTCGTTGTCAGTCGAAAAGAAAATCGGCTTGCGGCTATTTGATGCACATGCGGCCACGGCGTACAGTAGCGAGGCTTTGGGATGGGCGCCATCTTGCGGCATGACCGGAATACCCAGCATATCGATCTGTGGCAATTGCTCACAAAGCCGTGCGAAACGCTCTACATCCGCCACACGCGAGTAGCGTGTTTGTCCGTTACCGGAATCAAGCCAGAACACCGCATTGTGCCCGGCGGCAATTCTCGGGGTACCATCGCCCAACACGAAGGCGGACCGGCCTTCACGATCAAACACCTCAATTTGCGGTGGAATACAAGCGAGAGTATCTTCGAGTACGGTCTGCGGAAAGCGCACTGTCCTGTTATCCAGATCCACGGGCAACCCCTTGGATTTCAGCCGGTCCAGCATGAGCGGACTGTGTATTTTAACACCACAGTTGGCCAGGATATCGATCGTGGTAGTATGAATGTTGCTTATGTCCGATTCGGACAGGACCGTCATTGTCGACAGTTTCATGACTGTTTCTCTCCCTCAGCGCCTTAATGAAAATGCTCGTCCAGATCCTGTCTCGCGGTCTGTTGAGAAACTCGTAGTTCTTTCGGCACCGTGGATTCCCGCCTTAGCGGGAATGACGATTTCCAAGGGATTTCACTTATTCTGTCATTCCCGCGAAGGCGGGAATCCATGGTGATGCCCTATTTCAACAGGTTGCTATTGACTACTTCACTTCAGCAAGATATTGCCGCGTCGCACGCAACGACTCAGCATGGTCGGGCCATGCGGGAGAGTATTCCAGGCCGAATGTTCCGGTGTAGCCACTCTCTTCGATGCGCCGGATAATCCCGGGATAATTCAACTCCCCACTCATCAGCTCATGCCGGCCAGGCACGCCGGCACTGTGGAAATGGCCGATCACATCGAGATTCTCCTCGATGTTGGCAATAACACTGCCTTCCATAATCTGCATATGGTACACATCATAGAGGAGCCGCAGGTGGGGACTGTTGATGGCGCGGACGATGGCGGCGCCCTCGCCCGATGAATCGAGGAAGTAGTTGAAGTGATCAGTCCGCGTATTCAAACACTCGAGGAAAAGCACGAAGTCATTCTTTGCCGCGATGACGGTAGCCTCCTCCAACGCCAGTTCGAGATTACGCCGCATCTGATTGCGCGAGAGCCCCGGTTGCAGATTACCAGTACAGGTGATCGCTTGACGGCAGCCGCTAGCCTTGGCGAAAGCAATAACCTCCTCCAACCGTGCAAGGTACTTCGCCCGGTCAGCCGCGCATACTGGTGCCCCTCCAAGACCACCATCCGGCGCGTTGACGACCATATTGTTGACCGTGACACCGGAAGCGGTGCAGGCCTGCTTCAGTGCGATTGCGTCCTTCGCCCCACTGGCGCAATCAACGCCATTGAAAGTTCCATCATGAAACCAGAACTCCACGCAATCGAAGCCGCAGGCCGCGATCTTCGCAATCCGTTCCACATACGGTAAATCAGTAAAGACCATCTCCAGACAAACATCCAGTTTCATCGTATTCCTCCATTAATCCTTATTATTTTGGGCGCCACGACACTACCAGAACCAGTAATAGAGCCAGGCAAAGATTCCACCGATGATCAACCACCAGAACCATATGCTGGAATACCAGATCTCTCTCTCGCTCCTGGGCAGGTGGAGCATCGATTGATCCCACATGCCTTCACTGACCTCTCGATTTCTTGTGCACAAGACAACAATCGCCAGTACAAAGGATGCGAGAACCAATAACGCGACCGCTGATGCGCTGAGACTGGTGATGGCGATGATTGGAATTGTCAGAGTAACACACCAGCAGATTTGACAGCTCGTAGACCACTCCTGTGATAAAATGAACAGCAACATGACCGCAATCAGGTAGACGCCGCCAGCCCAGATCAAAGGGTTTTGTAGTGCAGGAGGAAGAAGAGCCGGGTATGCCATACCGAGGAACTTGAGCAAGAAGGTCATGGGCACTGTCGCGATTGAGAGCCAAAGACACGCCAACGCTCCTCGTTCTTTGGCTTGTTTCCACAAAGCTCCGCCGATAAAAGTAACCACCGCGGGAGCCGCCATCGGGGCCCAGATATCTTGGCAATAGCGGTACATGTTCTGCCAGTTCATGACCACCGGCGCCATCAATGCTCCGAAGAACAGAGCGATGCCGCCGGCCCATTTTCCAAACCGGACAAGTTTTTCCTCGGACCAGTCCTTACCGCGGCTCCGGCGGATAATGTCCAATGTCACGATGGTGGATGTCGAATTGACCAACCCGGATACCGTAGACATGATCGCGCCCAACACGGCGGCCACCACGAGACCCCGTAAACCAGCAGGTACCACCGCCGCGACCATGCTGGTGTAGGCCTCATCGGCTACAGTGAGTTGCCCAAGTCCTTGTTCCTCTCGCATGGTGTAGTAGATCATGCCGGGGAAGCAGGTGGCCAAGGGTATAATCATCGAGATTGCGGCGGCTAGCAGAACTCCCATCTTTGAATGCCATTCATTCTTCGCCCCAAGGCAGCGTTGGTTGATAAACTGGTCGGTGGCGTAGTACCACGTGTTAGTCGAGAGGGCTAGAATGATCAGAGCGGTCCAAGGGACATTTGGATCAGCCGCCGGCCGGATCAGGTGCGCTCGATCTCCCGTACCGAGGACCTTGGCAAAATCCCAGTCTATATACGACATGCCAGCGAAGAAGACATATACACCACCCCCAAGAAGAAGCACACACTGGAAGACATCGGTCCATGCAACAGAAGCCAGGCCGCCATAGATTGTGTACGCCCCCGTGGCAATGGCGATGATCCATATGGCCAGGTATTCGTTCACACCCCAGAGTTGCTTCATGGCAAATCCAGCCGTATAGAATACCAGTGCGAAATTCGCCAAGACATAACTGGCAACGGTCAACCAGGCATAGGTGGTGCGGGCACGGGGACCGTAGCGCAGTTCGAGGTACTCCGGCATCGTTGTGATACGGTGGCGCATATACAACGGTACAAACAACCAAAGGAATATCGAGAGTGCAGGAAATACCATCCACTCCCAGTTCACAACTGGTATCCCCAGGCTGTAGGCATACCCCATCTCACCAACAAATTGCTCCGAACTGATTCCAGCTGCGATTATAGAAAATCCTATCGCATACCACGGAAGCGTGTTTCCCGCACGGAAGTATTCATTTATAGTCGATTTTTCCCGCCGTCCCACCCAGAATCCAATACACAGGGTGATCACCATGTACCCAAGGAAGAATGCCAAATCCCATCCAGACCAGTTCACGATAAAGTCCTTATCTCAGGGAATAAAATATATCAGCTATCCATCCAAAGAAGTTTCGTCAAATCGTTCCTTGATCTTAATAACTCTGTTTGAAGAGATGAAAGCAGGCATATCATTTATAACGTTGAGAACTGTTTAAAAGGAGACCATCTCTTCCCCCACACAAAGGGTGTATCATCCATATCAACCGTGAACAGCCAGTTATTGTCTGCCTGGCACAATAACTCTAAGCATGGCAAGGTTGGGTAAGGATCAAACCATGGTCAAACCCCAGAGGTTATATCGAGGACTGATTTCATATTTCCTCGAATTCATGGAACCGGTTGTTGCCCCCTCTCAATATTTCAACATCAACTGAGAAGGATAGCACCAGGTGTGAATTACCCGTTTGCGGGTCTCTTGTATATGTCACAGATCCAACCTTTGACCCGTGCGTCCATAATCATCATCATACCGTACCTGGTCTTCCGGGGTCCACTCTCCAAAGGAGACAACCAGCATCCTGAACTCCCTTTCCTCTGCCCAGAACCGGTGTTTCATTCCCGGAGAGAGGATGCACTCCTCATGAGCTTTGGGGCGCGAGACCTTCCCATCCACTTCGAGATATGCACCATCATCAAGGAAATGAAATAATTCTGTCCGGACCTGGTGTGAATGAAGGCTTGCCCGCCCTCCCGGTTTCACATGGGTCAAGTCGACTGAACAGGGTTGGTTACGAACCACCATGTGGATATCCCCCCATGGGCGGATGGATTGGATCGTTCCCTTCCCACCTCGCGGGTCATTGATTTGATTCATGATCTCATTTTCCTCCGCCTTCTCCTACCACAACCTCGAAATAGCCGGGACTATTTACCCAGAACCGGGCCTGGCCGTCTTTGAACTCCTGCCGTGTAGGAGTGACTTCGCTGTTCAGTTTGACTGCAGCAAGATCAAGGGCTGGAACATCGAGCTCAATCCCGGACGAAAAAGGAGCTTCCACGGTCAAGTGAAATATGCCTGTTTTTTGTTCCCAATGAACCTTGATATCTCCCTTGGGGGTGGGGACTACGCCTCGGGCCCATTCAAGATTACTCATCATCGGCGCCACACGGAAATCTGAGAATCCCGGGCCAGCTGGCGTGACACCTAACACACAGGCCGGCAAGTCATAACTCGGTCCCGCTGACCATGCATGTGAACGTGAGGCCTGCCCATTGAAATGCTCCCACCAGGTTGTTGCGCCTGCTTCAAGCATCCGGCCATAGTCCCGGCGTGTAAATGCAAGCGCCTGGTCATTCCAATTCGCTTTACGTAAGGCCTGCAAGAAAAAGTGATAGAAGAAAGGCGAGCCAATTTGTACAGCAGTGACGGGAGATTCTCCAAAAAGGCTTTTCAATGCACGTGTAGCCCTGTCTGTGGGAGCAATGCCCGCATAAATCGCAAGGAGACTATCCTGTACGGCTACACGCGATATGGGGAGTCCATCACGGAAACCATGGAGATATATCTGCCGGTCCGGATCCCACAAATGAGTATTGATTTGTTCACAAACCCGTGTGGCCCTTTCGAGCCATGAACTCTTGTGTTCCTCGTCTCCCATGATGGCGGCAATAGCAGCTCCATCCTTGAGGGCTCTGTAATAATGGCAGTTCATTCCGGTCAGTACACCTCGACTCGAGGGCGGCATATCCATCAGCTCAAAATCTGGCATCCAGTCCAGGAACACAAAACCGGGTACATTCTCCAAAAGGCCCTCACGATTCTCAAAACCTTTGAAGTAATCCATAAGGTGGACGATGTGTGGATAAAGGGACACCATAAGCGCATGATCACCGGAATAGAGATTATATTCGAGGATCATTGTGACCCACTGTGCCATGAAGGTTGGGATCCCAAAGGGAGGTTCCTCTGGTTCAGGCCACATCTTCACATCGGCGGGCCAATTGGGTGGAATCATCCCGGAGCTGGTTTGGGCTTCGGCAAACTGACGCAAACACTTACCAGCTAGTTTGAGATCGCCAAAGGCATAATAATTCGCCAGCATCTCCACTTGGGCATCCCCCAACCACTGCCCTTGTTCGCGCCAAGGTGTGTCCTCGTAGCCATCATGCATGCACACCTGCATGGTTCGCCGCCCCACATCCCAGATCCTGTTCAGCAAATCATCCGAGCATTCAAATGTGCCCCGGTATTCGACGGGATAGGAGGTGAAATTAAGACTGACTGATTCAATCTCTACCGGCTTCGTACAGTTCCGGAAATCGAGTTGTAGGTAACGGAATCCTTTCCAGAAGAAGAGTTCCCATTCCTGGGGTCCATCTTTCATGATGTAGCGGTCCGCGAAATACCAGGGACCCTCCCGGAGGATATCGGCGCGTCCCTTTTCAAATACTTCGGAATAACCCAGGTCGATGATCCCTCCCGCCACGCCATTCAGTTTGAGCCGGACGAAACCTGAAGTCTCTTCTCCGAAATCTATAACGGTATAGGCATCGCCTGATTCCGTGGTACAAACAATGGCTGCATTTCCATCGTCCTTCAGCAATCCCTCACTTTTCTTCAGACTCGATGAAACACCAGAGGAGAGTGGCTCGAAGTGCATTCGAACTGCCACGTTATCTTCTTGTGCCCATTTGAGGTGAAACGGTTTCCACCTAATATAATTACCTTTCTCCGGTGGGTAGGGTTGACCAAGAACCTGGCCCGGATCAAATGAAGGCCCAGCTGAAGGAGCGAATGGTCCAGCCACTCCAACTGTATCCTCCGAACTTGCCACGTCTTTTTCCGCAAACCATTTGATTGGTTTGATCAAATCTCTGTTCAATGGTAGCAGAGCCAATTCCATTTCCGAGGAATCCGGCATTCGCAAACTCTTGATAAGCAATTCATTCCAGCCGGCCTTTACCTTAAGCTCCAATATCCCACCGAGTGGAGAGCGTTGCACGGGGGTGCCATCGAGACACACGACTTGAGGCATTTGCGAAGACGGCATGAGTAACAACCCCACAGTTTGTTCTTCGGATGATTTCAGCCAGGCATGGATATAGATCACAATACCGGGCAAGTTTTCCAAGACCTCAGCAAAACGAACCACGGCATGTTGGGGTGTATCACCTATAGTCCCTTGATCCACAACCGCGACTGGGAACTCCTCGCGCTCAAGGAGAGGTGGAATGTCCCGCGGAACCAGTTGTGTCCATGGGGGCACGGGATGTTGCCCCAGAAGCACGGGGCCTTGCCAGGTACTGTCCGCAAAACCTGGCATACGCCAGCCATCGATTTCCTCGCGCGCATCATACTCCTCCATCCACATTATTGCTGGACAGATACGCGGTGTTGGGCGTTTCCAGGTGGGTGCGGGAAGCACTCGCCATGATTCATTGGTGACAACATCCCTCGTAATTCCGCCATCCCAAGTCATCCTGGCAGCAAGGAGAAAACCACCGCGCCCAAGAGTGTAGCTGTGGGTACTCACACCATATTGGTGGACAATCGCACTGATAACGTTCTCACCTGTTTGAAGGAATGGAGCGAGATCATAGGTTTCGTAGTACTGATAACGCTGGTCCGAGCGGCAAGGACCACGTCCCACGAATTTTCCATTAACATAAAGGATATAGCGGCTGTCTGCGGTCACATATACCACCGCGTCGCGAGGCAGTGACTCGATTGAGAAGCTTTTCCGGCAGCAAAGGTAGAAATTCTGTGGTGCTGCCTCCCCCTCACACCAGATCCATTGCGCTTTTTGTAACACATGCGGGATTTCTATTCCGGCCGTATTTGATGTGGCCATATTTCTTTCCTTATCCTGTGCAGGAGTGTTCGAGAGGATGTCTAGGATCTGATCTACCACCTTCTCTGCCTCAAGGAAATTTCCTGCCTTCATGAGAGGTTCCACCCGTTGGCCCAACTCATGGAGCTTCCGTGGATCACCCCCGCTCTTTATCCAGGCTTGCGCTCTCTCACCGATCGCGCTCATCTTCCGCTGCAGCGAAGGTGATGGCATCTTCATTTGTTGGGTTGTAGTTGGCGGCTTTGGGAGTGATGCGGATTCGGTGGACTGACTGGTATCCTGTGGAGGTGTCCATTCAGAGGAGGAAGTTCCTTCCCAATCCGCCGGTAATGCCTTACCCGACACCCAATTCTGTATTGTTTCAATTACGCCGGGAGCATTTTTAACGGAAAATGGTGAGCCTGGTCCCTCTTGAGGGAGATTCCAACCATAAATATTGATCAAGCGCATGTCATGCGCGAACAAACCGCCCAGATAAGCTTCATATTCCTCGCGTGTTTGTGGACGTCCCGGTTGTTCAGTCGTACAGTAGGTCTCTACACCAGCCCATGCAGTGCCCAATTTCTCTCCCACCGTGGAGCGGACCTCATGAATCCTCGCTAGAAGGTCACGCAGGTCCAGTGTGTTCCGTGTCAGGGTGTAACCAGGCCGGCTGAAAGAATTGATCGAATGCTTCACCTCAGGAAAGCGGTCGACCATCGGCGGCCCCATGTGTTTTTCGGTGAAAGGCCGTATGGCGCTGACAAAGTGTGTGTAGATTCTGTCCACAGGCAATCCTGCTTCATTGAGGACACGCGCCCGGAATTCGGCATAGTCATGAGCCACCCCGTGACGGAGGTCTGAAATCACCTCATCAAAGGTCTTGCCAGATTCCTCGGCCAGGCGCTGTACTTTCTCATGGGTATACCCCCGCATGGACAGAGCATGAAAGCCGCCACGCACCATCTCATCACGGTGCATCATTACCAATTGAGGCGGGTTTGTGGTGGTGTCATGGGCTTCGGGCTCTCCGCCTGGCGGGGTACCCTGAAGTGGCCGGAGATCATAAGGGGCCTCCGTCTCGTTACCAATAGCAATACCGGCGAAAAGGTAAGATTTTCCGGACTCCTTCCAGCGGGCCAGGTGTTCGGCGATCGGCTTTCCAATGCCCTCGCTCAGGTGTTGTCTCACATCTTCCCGGAATCGTGGGCTTTCGAAATTTGGCGGAGGCGCTGGGAACACCTGGAACGCTCCCCAGTTGAGCCAATACCTTTCGATAGCCGGACCCTGTTCGCTGCCTGGTGGGGGGAAATCAGACCACTCAACACACTCAGGATCACTGTGAAGCTCTGTCCGCCGCCACCAGAAATGCATGTCATCCAGATGGAAGAACACCGGCATCCCCGTATCCTCGGCTGTATCCAGTGCTTGATTCACACGTGACTGAAGGGTTTCAACTGGGAGATTCAGTGAGAAGAGCAAGCCTGGTGTAAATCCGACATACCGTTCCGCTGTC
>CAYRBI010000012.1:0-1797 GCA_964422415.1 uncultured bacterium
CCCGTGTGATACGAGTCTCCCTGGATTGGCATCAATCTGGTCAAAAGAGTGCCCTTTTCTATGATTGGGCAAAAAATATGATTATAGTAATACTTGCGGGGTTGATGGTTGCCTGGATCACCCGGGAAGGGCTGAGGCTTTCATGTCAGGAGTTAAATCGACCGTGAATGAGCACACTATGAAAACACCATCGAGCCGGCGCATTCTCATTGTGGATGATGAACCCGACCTTGTCCGGTTGATGACCAAGGTTCTCGCTAAAGCTGGATTCGAACCAAAGGGTGTATCGGAGTCAGCCCTTGCGCTTCAGTTGTTTGAGCATGATGGCGACTTTGTGGCTGTTATCAGCGACTTCATGATGCCCGGACTGAATGGTTTTGATCTCACGCGGAGAATCCGTGAAATAAAGCCTCACATCCCAATCATTCTGGTGACGGGCACTGCTCATCAGATGACCGATAATGAGGCGAAATCTCATGGTGTCCAGCATGTTCTCAGGAAACCCTTTCTGCCATCGGATCTGCGTGAATTGGTGATATCAGTGCTTGCGTAAGAAGTCTTGAGAGTTCTGCATAAGGGTTTCGGCTTCGAGCCCCTTGAGACGGAGGACCTGTGTGATTATCTCGCCCACCACCTGATTGGGAGTCGAGGCGCCAGCGGTAAATCCGATCCGGCAGAACGAGCTGGGCAGCCAGTTTTCAGTGACACGGATCTCGTGACTGTAGGGGGTTTGATGGGTAATCCTCGTGCTGCCCTCGATGCGGGTGACCTCATCAATATGATAGGTGGGGCAGTGTTCGCCACCGATCTCACACAAGTGGCCGGTGTTACTGCTGTTAAAGCCGCCGATGACGATCATCAGATCCAGCCCGCCCCGTGAGAGCTCAATGACTGCATCTTGGCGCTCCTGGGTTGCGGAACAGATTGTGTCGAATGAGAGAAAACGCTTGACGGTCTCCTCCTCGCCATAACGCTCGATATACGCCGCATGTAAATGCGTGGCTATCGCGAGAGACTCGGAGCTGAGCATGGTGGTCTGGTTGGCGAGGCCAGCTTTCTCCAGGTGAAGATCCGGATCGAAGCCCTCCGAGGATGAATTCGTAAAGGTGGCGAGAAATTCTTGCCGGTTCCCACAGCCACGGATCATGTTGCCAACCAGCTCGGCCTGTTTGAGATCCTTGACCACCAGGTAGCGTCCCCCCGGCACCGACTCCGCGCGGGAGCAAGTGGCGATGGTTTCCTCATGGTTGTATTTCCCATGGATGATTGAGGTGTAGCCCTCACGCGAGTAGCGTTCCACCCGCCGCCAGACATTGGCCACCGAACCACAAGTGGTGTCCACAAGGGTGCAGCCGGTACTCCGTAGGCGTTCCATCTGAGCACAGCTGACTCCGAACGCCGGAAGCAGAACCACATCCTCCGGTTGGAGTTGCTCGAAAGTGATTCCAGTGGAGTACTGGCCCGAGAGGAATAGAACGCCCAGTTCCTTGAGACGGCGGTTGACGCGGGGGTTGTGAATGATCTCCGCGGTCAGGAACAGCCGCCGGCCAGGGAACTTCCGCCGGGTCTCATAAGCGTAATCTACCGCTCGGTCGACCCCATAACAGAAGCCAAACTCGCGCGCCAGGCGGATCTCCACCTGCGGGGTCACCAAGCGGTAGTCATGCTGTTGGAGGAAATCCACCAAACTACTGTGATAATCGCTCTCAAGCTCCTCCGCTACCTCGGCCTTCAGGCCAAAACCACGTTTATAGATGGGAATTTCGGGGAGGAGGTCTTCGGGCATATGGATAGAGG
>CAYRBI010000012.1:1897-33855 GCA_964422415.1 uncultured bacterium
CATTCACCACACTCCCGGAATCAGCCGGTAGCGCACCCGCTCCGCGTATTCCGGGTATCCCGGTAGATTCTCATGGAGGAAACGGTCCTCGATCACAATCCGCCGGAGGAAGAGCAGGATCACCGGAATCGCGGGAAGCATCGACCACCAGGAACCGAGAGGGAGTCCCCACAGCACGAATCCCACCAGGAAGCCCAAGTAACCCGGATGGCGGATGAAACGGTAAGGTCCATTGGTCACAAGACAATGACCGCGTTCTTCCTGAATACGGACCACCGGTGAGAAGAAACGATTCACTCCAATCGCCCAGATGGAAAAGGCGCCTCCCAGCAACTGCGCGGTCAAACCCAAGACACGCCAGGCCACGGGGATGTCACTTGACCACCCGTAACGGGCATCCAGGCCGGCAAGTGCCAACGAAGCCAATAGGAACGGAGTCGCGATGAAGCGTAGATGGCGGTCTAGCCCACCCGCACCGGGATGGAAACGTTCTTTCATCAAATCCGGATCAATTATCCACCAACCCGCGAACATGACCATGGCTTGAACCGCCAGGACCGCCCCAAACCAAGGCAGGTTCCAACGCCCCGCGCAGCCAAACATAATCGCACTGTAACCCACGAGCACAACAAGGAGAGAGACCATGGTGATGGCTAATGAATCTCTTAAGCCTTAAGGAAGATCTTCTGCCGGAATAGGAAGTACAAGAACAACCATTTGGTCATCAACTCACAGAAAGATGAAAAGACAGGTTTGAAATCGCCCATCGAGTCCACAAACCCATGGATAAAGATGTCCGAGATGTTCTCGAAATCAAACAGACGGTTGGCGACATAGATCGTGATGGCGTTCATCCCAATAACGATGAAGAAGAAGGCCCATTTGCGGTACCCCTGGACATCGATGATCCAGTAGAACAACGCAAGCAATAACAGGCTCCAGCCTCCCGCGAAGAGGACATAGGAACTGGTCCACATCAGTTTGTTGATCGGGAAGACCATGTTCCAAACCAGGGCCACCAATAGGCTGACAACACCAGCACACACAAGCCCAATAGCCTTCTTCCCACCTGGCTGGGTTGACCTTAGCCAGTGACCACTGAGCACACCCAGAAGCGTGGTGGCAATCGCGGGTAACGTGCTGAGAATACCCTCGTTGTCACCGAACTCATAACAGCAGAATGATCCGGGCAGGATGGCCCGGTCGATATAGCCTGACAGATTCCCCTCCGGTGTCAGCACTCCCGCACCAATTCCAGGAACCGGCACCAGAGTCATGATAGCCCAGTAAGCCAGGAGGATCCCCCCCGCGGTGGTGGCTTGGCCCTTGACTCCTGTGGATAAGACAATCGTGGCGGCGAAGAAATAACACAGCGCGATGCGTTGCAGGACACCCGCATAGCGGAAGTCCGAGAAATCGAAATCGAGCAGACCCGCATAGATCATGGCCAGGAAAAGCAGGGTGATGGTCCTACGTATCACATGGAACCAGAGCTTGCCACGGTCCGCTCCTTGCTCCATGCGGCGGCTGAGTGCGAAGGGAAGGCTCGCTCCAACGATGAAAAGGAAGAGTGGAAAGATCAGGTCATAGGCCGTGAAGCCATTCCACGCAGTGTGCTCCATCTGCTTATGGATCGGCTCCAGCCAGGGCGCATCGATCCATTCGAAGAGTTTACCGAAGAAGGCGGTTCCCCCAGTGATCCAAAACATATCGAAGCCACGTAGGGCATCGATCGAGACCACACGGGTAGATGGAGTTGAAGGTTGATTGGTTGGAGTGGACATCTGACCCCCTTAGGCGGCTGGGATAAGAATCCTTTCTCGTCCCTGTCCTTCACGGGATAAGAGTCCCCCCGTGCTATTCATCACTTTGGTTCATCCGGAATGAGCATCTCATCAAACTCAGCCTTGCCATTGGAAGCCGGAGGTGCTGCGGCCGGTTTGGGTGCTTCAGCGGGTTTGGGCGCTTCAGCAGGTTTGGGCACGGCAGTGGGTTTGGGCGCAACCGCTGTCGGCTTGGCGGGTGCTTCGGTCGGAGGAGCGGGAGCTGTGGTGGCGGTAGCAGAGGGTTCAATAGCCGGGGTGGTATCGGTGGCTGCCGGCTCTGGAACAGCTGGAGCGGGTTCTTCTACAGTGGTGGCCTTCTTAGTGGACGCCTTGGATTTAGCCGATTTTTTTTTGCTGGATTTGCCCTTGGTACCCGCCTTGGACTTGGAGGCGTTGGTTTTTTTCGAACCCGCCTCGATCTTCGCGCTGGGCTTGGGAGTCACCTCGGAGATCACACGTTCATCGACCTTGGTTTTCCTCCAATGACCCACACTATTGGGCCGGTAGCGGGTGGTCCGGGAGACGGTGAGTGCCGCGTTTTCCGGAGAACCCTCGCCCGCGTTCACAATATATTTGTAAACGAGTCCGGCATCGACAAAAGGAGACTTGCTCTGGGTAGAGGTATTGGCTTTCGCCTCCACCTTCTCTCCCAGAATATCGATAACAGCTGGGATTGGCTCACCGCTGCCACTCGGAACAGTCAGGGTAACCGACTCACAATTGACCTGAAGTTCGACTGGGAACCGGCTGTCAATCATGCTCTCAACTTTTTGGAGAGACTCCTTGGAGATCAGGAGTTCGTTATCGGCCCCCTCATAATGGCCGCGTGTGGCGAGAGCATTCTTCAGGAAAAAGTCCTCCTGCTCCTTGACCACATCGGCGCTGATATCTTGTGAGACATTACGGAAGACACTGTGGCCAGGTTCATAGGTGGAACTCACAACCGGAGGACGGGAGGTGCTGGTACTCCGGCGCGAGATAGTGGGTTCGGGTTCCGGGGAAGGAATTGTGGCGGTGGTAGGTTCTTCTTCCTGGGACTCGCTCAACGCGAAGGAGCCAGTCTCCGGTTCAGAGGAGGAGGGACTGGTCGGTTCAAGTTCATCTCCGCCAATCATTTCCACATCAGATTTCTGAACAGGGGGGGAAGTAACCCTTTTATGGCAGCCACAAGGGAGTAACGCCAACAGTAGAATCAAAAAGGGTGCAAACGAAACGGCGGAATAGTGCCTCATATTAACCAAAAGACTACAGCAGATTTGATGATTGCGTAATGTCAGTCTCTTATTATCGGCCTCAATTTCTTACCCTTAACACCCAGTTATAAAACCCGTCTTTGGATAGACGCCGTAGCACCACCTTCGCGGCAATCCACGGCGAGATCCCATTCACGCCGCCACTTGTTTCGCCAAGGGCACGAACAGATCGATGAGTTCGAGACACTCCTCGGGCCGTTCCGCCAGCACCACATGACCACACCCAGGAAAGAGGAAGGTCCGGGACTCCCGGATGTTGTCTCTGAAGAGGCGGGATTCCTCAAGAGTATTCACAATCCCATCCTCTTCACCTCCCAGATACAGGAGTGGGACATCTAGAGAGGCCAGCGATCCACGGACATCAAAGGCGGAGATAAGCCGCAGACGCCAGGAGATAAAATCGAGGTGGCCATTCGAGACCACTTCATCAACACAAGAAAGGGGGATAGTGGTGGGGTTACGCTGGGAGAGATGCGCAAGGCGGCTGTGAACCAATTTTTTCCGCCAGTTTACCGGCGCGCTATCCCATACCCGCGCCAACAACAACATCCGCAGCGGGTTGGGGCCTTTCGAGAACCCTCCCGCGAGGATGAGGCCTTTGGTCACCTGAGGGTGACGCATGGCGATTGAGAGAGCCACCGCGGAACCGAACGAGTCCCCCAGCCAAATCACCCCGGTTTGTTCCCGTTCGGCCAAGGCACTCACACAACCGTCAGCAAGCTCCTCCAGGCTCATCCGGCAATGACTGGGATAATGCAAACGAATGAGGGGAAAGGTGTCTTCCGCCTTGGATAGGAATTGGGAAACCAGCGCCCCTGAACCATCAATACCTGGAAGGTACACAATCGCGGGTGTGCCCGCGCTCCGCTGAGATAGCGTGCGAAACATAGGTTGAAAACCTCTTGCTGTGCACTCGAATCATAAGCAAGGAAGAGACAGCCCCCTGGAGCCCTTCGAGCTGTATCCGCCAGCCCCCAGTGGGACCAGCGCTCCTCCATCCAGAGCCAACAGGAGGGCATCCTAACGATCCGAACAAAGGTGTCAACAGGAAGTTGAAAAAATCGAACAGAGGTTACATTTTCGTAACATGCGATTCCGGTAGTCCGCATTGCTTCATCAAAAAGGATCTGAAAGGTCGCTGGGACGCAATGGAATGCCTCCCATTCATGGAGGGACCCGCTCCGTCGGGTCCGTGACCGCGAGGACGCAATGGAATGTGTCCCAACATGGAGGAAGCCCTCCCTTTCCTTCCGGGAAAACCGATAATCTCCCCAAGGAGAAAAGCGGTCATGTTCCCCATACGAGACACTATTCCCAGCCAGCACCCACCGGTCGTTACCCGCTTGCTCATCGCCGCGAATGTCATTGTGTTCCTCTATCAAGTACTTCTTTCCGAGCCACGGGTGAACTATCTCTTCCATTGTTATGGGGTGGTCCCTGTATATTTTACACGGCCACACACGATGGCTCTCTTAGGAGCTCCAGATGTGGGGTACTGGCCTTTTCTCACCTCAATGTTCCTGCATGGGGGTTTCTTGCATCTGGCCCTCAATATGTGGAGCTTGTGGATCTTTGGAGATAATGTCGAAGACCGGATGGGCTCCTTCCGCTTCCTGGTTTTCTACCTGATGTGTGGAATCATCGCGATGGTGTTCCATACTCTGACCAATCCCTTTTCCAACATCCCCGCGATTGGGGCCTCGGGAGCTATCGCGGGTATCATGGGGGCCTACTTCCTCATGTTCCCTCACGCCATGATTATCACCCTGGTTCCCATCCTGATCTTCCCGCTCTTCATTCCGATCCCGGCGGTGGTCTACCTGTTATTATGGTTCGTGATGCAGTTTGTCAGCGGTGCGACCTCCCTGATCGGTGCTGGGGAAGGTGGCGGAATCGCCTGGTGGGCGCATATCGGCGGCTTTGCGGCGGGGATGTGGACTTACTCGCATTTCCTCAACCCCCAACGGCAACGCCCCGCAAGAACGGACTGGCGAATCGAAAGTTGACGTGGAGTGGTGTTTTTGGCACGCTGTCAGTATCTGGAGCCGATTAAGCGATAATGCTCTTCATCCACCCCTTGGAGGTCAGAGCCATGTGTATCCGCCGCACGAGTCTGTTTGCTTTCAGTTTCCCAGTCCTTGCCTTGTTCATCTACCTGACACCCACCTGGACCCAAGTCACACTGGATCCCTCAATGATTGTGCCGGTCAGTACGGTGCACAAAATCACCAAGGACCACGATATCGTGGTAATCCGTGGTGTGGTCAGCCGGCAAGTGGAAAATAACAAGTTCATTGTCAGGGATGATTCAGGTTCCATCGAGGTGGACTTCGGCCGATTGAAAACCATGGGAATCAGCACTGGCCAGAATCTGACCATACGCGGAGAGGTCCACAAGTATCTGACCCGCGCACGGAGGATCGTGGCTACGGAGGCAATCCCCAATTCCAACTCTTCCGAATCTCAACCAGCTGTGACACCACCCCCAAACCTGGTTCCCATCTGGCAAGCCTACTTCCGTGCCAGTGATGGAGAAATCGTGAGTGTCGGAGGAAAAATCGTACGAAGGCTGGAGAGCGGAGAGTTCGTGCTCCGCGACGATTCGGGTGAGATCCTGGTGGATGAACGGTTTAAAACTGGGGGAATGGCGGCGCTCAGTCTCGGTCAATCCATCATTGTAACCGGTGAGGTGGATCTGTACTGGGGTGGCCCCTGGCGCGAGATCGAGCCACGCACTATCCAACCCTTGCAGACCCCCCCGCCACCGTCCACTGTCCCCATCCAGCTGGTGGTCATCCCCATCTCGGATGTACTCGCCAAAGGATTGGTCTTGGATCCTGGCAGCACTGGTGAGATTGTCACAATAAAGGGGGAGCTGATCCGTCAGATCGATGAGGACGAATACATGATGAGCGATGACACCGGCGAGATCATCATCATGGCCAATCCACGCCTCTTCTCGCACCTGGGTTTGCAGGTGGGACGGAGTTACACAATCACGGGGAAGATCCAGGTCAATCCCCAGGATGAGGTCGAGATCCTCGCTATGGTCATCACCGCTCTACCCTCCGAGCCACGGAAGGAGGAGGCGCCCATCCCGGTCGACAATGTGGTGGAGATCCCCATCGCCAATGTTTATTACGACTATCCAGCCGGGGCCGAGGTCACTGTCTCTGGTTCGATCATCCGGATGCTCGAAGACACAGGTTTTGTGCTCCAAGACAACACCGGCGCCATCGTGGTTGATCATGAGGCGGGACGGTATCAGAGCCTTGGGTTGGCAGTGGGACGGTTCCTGATTGTCACCGGCCAGGTCAAGAGTGATTCCGGAGATTCCAAGTCGATCCAGGCCACGCGGGTTCTGGTGCGCGAACGTCCGGGAGAGTAAGGCTATGGAAGCAGTATACCGTGGGAAGCCAGCTGGAGTCGCGCGGGGGCTCTGGTAGACTGGCGTACCAAAGGAACAAATCTCCGAGCTTACATTCTGATGTTAGCCGGGGGTAAGGCAACGCTGTTGGATCATTTGAACTATCGCCAATGCCGCCACCCCCGGTATACAGCGGAGAGAACTCTATCTTCACACTCTCCCGGGGGCGGCGGCATTGAGTTGTAAGCGAACGATATAAAACCATTACCTTGCCCCCGGCTAACATCAGAAAACAGGCAGGGGGGAAACAAAGGGGTTTAGGGGATGGCGGGGAAATGGATCGTCTTCGAGGGACTCGATGGTGCGGGTACGACCACGCAAGCAGGTCTGCTCGCGGATTTCCTCCAGACACAAATGGGTGTGGGACAGGTTTTCGCCACTGCTGAGCCGACTCATGGGGTGTTGGGTGGGGTGTGCCGTATTGCCCTACGTGGTTCGCTCCATCTGGACCAACAAACCTTGGCTCTCACCTTTAACGCTGACCGGAGCGATCACCTGGAGCGTGAGGGAGGCATCCTCGCGCGCCGTGAAATGGGGCATTGGATTGTACAGGACCGCTACCTCTACTCTACCTTGGCATATCAGGCGGGGGTGGACCGTGAGTGGTTACGGACCTTGAGCGCTCCCTTCCCTCGTCCTGACCTGCTGGTATTCCTGGAGACCCCCTGGCAAGTCTGCCTGGAGAGGATCGGACGGCGCGGGAATTCGCGGGAGTTGTTCGAACGCGAGGAGGAACTACGGCGGGTGGCGGGGAACTACCAATCGGTTCTGGAGCGGGATCTAGCGGGAGAGGAATTGCTCTGTCTACCGGGAGAAGAAAAGCCCGAGGTGCTTCACCAGCGGGTTATCGATCGATTGCGTGAGTGGCTGCCTCCCCGGTGAGGCGGGAGGAAGAAGAGATGGTTTTTTCAGGACTCACTTATCAATTACCTTTGGTCACCGAACCGCCGGATACACCCCCCTGCCACCTGTGCCCGGCGATCTGCTGCCACTATTTCGCCCTGCAGATCGACACCCCCGGTTGCCGTAAGGATTTTGAACACCTCCGCTGGTACCTGATGCACGAAAAGGTGCATGTCTTCATCGATGCCGGGAAGTGGTATCTCCAGGTGTGGAATCCCTGCCAACATCTACTCCCTGATTACCGTTGCGGTATCTATGAAACCCGTCCCGATATCTGCCGTGAGTATGGGAAGGACGAGGCACAAGCGGTCAATTGCCATGCCACCTCGGAGTCGAACAATGAGTATGAGGTCCTCTTCACCGAGGCAGAGCAGATCGAGAAGTACTACCAAGACTGGTACCGGAAGCGGTATGGGAAACGGAATGGAAAGAAAAAGCGTTCATAATCCATTGGCCAATGAGGGGGATGCGCAACATCTATTGTTAGCCGGGGGTAAGGCAACGTTGCTCTATCACTTCATTTCCATTCCATGCCGCCACCCCCGGAATGGAGTCATCATTCCCGTAATCGTCGGGATAGTCCTCTGCTTCCTTTCCGGATTCTGCTCCGCAGAAGAACTACGCCTATGTACCCTCAAACAGGGGCAACATTTCCTTCCCAGCCTCCCCGCGCCACTCCTGTCGGCACGGGGGAGTGGCGCAAAGCCCGAATCGTTGCAACTCGCCCAGGAAGATTATCTGGAGCGGATGAAGAAGCGGCCGCGTCTTCAGGAAGAGATTTGGACTCTCCCAGCAGGCGAACCCAAGTCAGCGACTCTCTGTGTCATTCACAATCTGACCGAGACAGCGGGGATCTCCTTCCTCATCCCCCAAGAGAAGCCGGAATCCACCCAGATGGAGATCCACCTTCCCAAAGGGCCTGACCTCGGCCCCTTCTCGCTCAGTCTGAATGGCAAGGAACTGGAAACCATTGACCCTTGGGCACCTGAACGGACGCAGCCGGAATGGATTCCCCTCAAGAAACCAGTCGAACTCAAACAAGGAAACAATGTATTGACCCTCACGCAGAAGTCCCCACAGGATCTACCGATCTGGATCGAGGCGATACGGATCGAGGGAAAGTAAAGGAGCCAGAGCCACCCTAATCGTACAATCTCCAATCGGGCACCGAAGCCGCTCCCACGCCTGTGGGACCGCCCATATCGATGATGTTGAGATCGTCGGCGAGGTCATCATCGCCACGTTCGCCATCCAGGAAATGCAGTGTCATGGTCGCGCCATTGATTTCCACACCCGTAGTTCCATCAAAAACAAAAGAATACCACTCAGCTGTAGCGGACTCCGGAGTGGGACCATATCTGTAGTAGGATTCCCAATCCAGCCCAGTGGCGGGATGCACAAAGACATCACATTTCCCTTTCGCTGGAACTCCCTCCACCTGGAAGCCGAACAAACCAATGGGGAAATCGAGCGAGGTGGGCACACCCGCCAGAGATTCCACTGTCACAGCGCTCACCCCACTGAATAAAGTCCCTGCTGGAGCAGTCAACGTAACAGAGGTATCTCCCTTAGCGGCCATGAATGACACTACATTTGACTGTGAGGCATCACTGATACCATCCACGTTTCCATCCCCCCCATTCACCGCCTGGGCCTCAATGGCATTTCCCACGCCATCATCATCTACATCCTGGGGGGAGAACTCAGGACCGAAGTGGTCACGAGTGGAATAATGCTCATCCGCCCAACAGGTGGTTTCTGAAATCGTGGGCGAGCAGGCGCTGACAACAGTCCATAACTCACCGCAACTCTTGCTACCATTGGTTGGAGAATAAGGAAGCGCCATATCGGGATAATCACCACGGGGACATCCTTTCATGGAAGTCCACGAACGGTTCCAGTGTCCGGCGATCTTGTCAGGACCAGCGGAGGCCACCATGCCATAGTCAATGCGGTAACGAAGTGTAGTGGTTGTATCGACCGGATAGGAATCATACCCCAGGGGAATGGTGCCATCACTAAAAGGATCCATGGTCTCATTGTCGGAAACATACCGTACCGGTGAGGTCAAGGGACAATGCATATTGGGGGCATAGAAAACCCTCTGCTTAGTGCCGATATTACCTTCACGATCACCAACAAACTGCAGACCACCCTTTGACCGGGGAGGATTTGCAGCATAACTACAGACATAATAACCAAAGATGGCGTATTTCCCACGGTATTTGCTGATGAGGATCTCCGGATCATTAAAATCAGCTGGGACTGAGCCCCAATCCTCTAGATGATAATTGACCGCTGCTTTCATTGCGGTTAAACGAATACGGGCGAGACTGAGCTGCGAGGCGGTTTTCGATTCAATGAAGGATGGCAATGCGATCACAACCAGAATTAGGATGATCGCTGTCACAGTGAGTAGTTCGATAAGGCTGAAAGCAGATTTTCTAGACATACAATCCACCAAACAGAGATGACTTGTATTCATTCATACTCTATCCACTCCACAATCTCTGAAGGTGGCAGCGGAGTAGCCGTGGGTGTCGGTGTGACTATTGGGGTTTGAGTTGGCGTGACCGTGGGACCGGGGGCATCTCCCGTGTATCCCAGGATCACCAGCCCATTGGTTCCATCCGCGATGTAGACCTGTCCGGCCTCATAGACCGCCTGTTGCGGCTGCCCCTCCGTGTCGTAGCTCCCCATCAGCTGCGGCTGAGCTGGGTCAGAGAAATCGACCAGCGCAACTCCCTGATCACTCAGCGAAACACACGCCACCGCGCCTGTGGTGGTGACATTGTTGGCTTGACCGGGAAGCGCGAGCACTGATATCAAGGAAGGCTGAGAGGGGTTCTGTACATCCACCAGGGTCAGCCCCGCCGCACCATCGGCGATCAGGGCGGTGGAGCCGGAGAGAGCCACCTTGATGGCCTGGCCGGGAGTTCCGAGACTCGCACGGAGCACCGCATTGGTATACCCATTGGAGGTCTCATAGATGTGGAGGCCATTGGGAAGGCCGGTGTTACCGCCGGAGAGGAAGATCAAGGAGCCGGAAACCGCGAAGCCAGTACTGATAGCGTCATCACCGGTATTGACACCAATAAGAGTGTCACCTGATGACACCAATGGGAAAGCATAGGAGGAGACACTACTGCTAATGTAGGACTCATATGTGGATTCACCCAGTCCCCAACCGCCCCCATTGGAAAAAGCCAATACCTTGTTTTGAACAATTTTCAGTCCCTTATACTCAGCCCATCCCGATCCATAAAACCAGCAAATGACCGGCGTATATCCATCGACACGGAATGGAGCAGACAGAACGGAGACATCGACCGTCTCAACTTGGTACGAGGATCCATCTGTCGCTGCTATACACGCAATGGTGCCACTCACATCAAGAACCTGAGTCCCAAGAGACTGATAGTTGGGTATGAACTGCCCCAATTTGGTGGGCTGGCTGGGATCGCTCACATCAAAGATCCAGAGGCCACCCTTGGAGATATCCACAGGGGAGTCCTTCATCTGGACCGCCATGTAGACCGTGGCGCCTGATACAACAAGGTCATTGGCGAAGTTCAGGCCTGGAAATGTACCAAGGAGATTGAGATTATCTCCCACAGCAGCGAGAGGGATCATGGAAAAGGCATGTAGCAACAATATAAAAATAGAAATCGAAGAAATCCGTAAATGAATACACATAGGGACACCTCCTTATTATAGGAAATGATCATACCACCTGAGGATGCGAGTGTCACCTAGAAAATTACCAAGAAATCGTATACAGACTTACTCAGTGGCAAGCAGGCTCGACGGAGATGTCCTCATCGATGGATTCCCAGTGAATCCCAATACCTCCACCGATCAATCTCCATTGACTCCGTTCTTCTTGGGTTGCCTGAAGAAGCCGGGGAAACCAAGCAATGGGAACTGAGATTTCACGCCCATCCGAAAGAGAGACTTGAAAGGAGTCTTCAGTAAAACCAACCGAGTGGGCAAGAATCTCAACCTTGAGAGTCATGAGTATTCCCTCTCCATCCACCTCGAGCGCCTTGACCTACTCCCCACTATCACTCACCTCCCCTTCGTGCCCACGGCGTGGACGGGAGATGCCGTTCTTGGTGGAGTTGAGGAATTCGACAATCAAACGTATCTCGGGGATCTCACCAAACCGTTCGAGCATCTTTTCAATGGCATCATCCATCTTGAGCGCGTTGAGGTAGAGGAGTTTATAACTGTCGTGGACGGCACGGATGGTGGCATGGGGAAAACCACGGCGGCGCATCCCCACCATGTTGACACCGACTGGCAAACCAGGAATTCCCGAAGCCCGGAAGAAGGGCGGGACATCCTGACGGAGCCCGGAGGCTCCACCCACGAATGCGCCCTTGCCCACACGGGTATGCTGGTGCATGGCAAGCACTCCACCGATCACACACCAATCATGGACCTGCACATGCCCCGCCAAAGTGGCCACATTGGCCATGATGACCTCATCCCCAACAAAACAGTTGTGGGCCACATGAGAGTTGGCCATCAACATACAGCGGGACCCGATATGGGTCTTATTCCCTTCCCCGGTGGCACGGTTGACGGTCACATACTCGCGGAACAGGTTTTCGTCCCCAATTTCCAGCCAGCTCTGGGTTTCCAGAGAGAACTTCTTGTCCTGAGGGGGAGTACCCAGGACAACCCCATGCGACAGGCAATTACCATTCCCAAGGATCGTGTTCCGGTCGATGAGAACATTCGATTGGAGAATACATCCATCACCGATGCGTGCATTGCCCTCGATACAACAGAATGGTCCAATCTCGATATCTTCGCCCAGCTGGGCGTTGGGTGAAATGATTGCGGTTGGGTGGATGATCCGCCCCATGATAGTGAACCTCGCGCTAATTAGCCCAGAAATATAAAGAGCAGTTTCCGGAAATACTCAATCGCCATTCCCCCCCCACCCCAACCCTCCCCCGCCAGGGGGCAGGGAGTTGTTTGGAGTTCATGTTTAGCGTGTTTCTACTCCCTCCCCCCTGACAGAGAAGAAATTAGTAGGATTCTCAATTCTGCCCCTCCCCCTTGCGGAGAAGAATTTAGGATTCTCGCTTCTATTCCCTCCCCCCCTGGCGGTCATGCGCGGGCGCATGATGAAAGAGGAGGGTTGGGGTGGGGGGGGAATGGCTTCCTCATCAATCCGGAAAGAAAGACCCTTACGGGAAGGATTGTAAACGAGTGGTGGGAGGAATGGTATATGAGTAGATTTGACCCCTAATGGAAGGCATACGGGGAGTTGAATTCAGTTGGTCTGGAGCGTTGTAGACATGGCCACACGGCGGGGGATGGCCTCTTCGGGATGAACCTTATCCCCGTTCTTGATACGATCGATACGCCGGCGGGCATGGTCGACCAGCCCCTGAACATCCGATGTGTCAACGATCCATTGATAAAGGCGGATCGCCTCAGCCCTTTGCCCTACACATTCCAAGCACCAAGCCACCTCGTTGAAAAAAGGAGGTTCCTCGGCCACCTTGAGTTCCTCTCGATAGAGTTGGATGGCCTCTTCTTTCTCACCGGTCAGCCACAGTCCCCTTGCTAAATGAATACGAAGGCTGGTCATCTGCTCCGGTTCGGCCTCAAGCGCGGCCCGGAGATGTTCCACACCCTCGGCGAATTGCCCGGTGGAGTAACAAGCCATGGCGGCCTCATATTGCTCCACCGCTGGAGCCTTGGCGGTACGCTGCAGCGGTACAATGGCCCTACGGCTACGGTCACCTTCAAAATCCTCGGCCGGATCGACAAGACGGGGATCTGAACCATACCGATTCTGAGGTGGCACCAAGGGGGCCAGGCTGGGATCCGCCGGGGGGGGTATCCGCCGCGATTCAAGATACATCCGGTGACAGCGCGCGGCCTCGATATTCCGATCCGCCAGGGCGGTCCGGATCCCCGATTCCAAGCCATCAATTTCCCAGTTTCCACGGACCAGGTAGACCATGGCGATATTCGGTTGCCAGGGATCGGGCCAACGTTCCTTAAGGTGCCAACGCCATTTCAGATCGAGCCGCTCCTGATCGAAGCCATACACTTGAAGCATTACCCGGTCGAGATCGGAGTCCTGGCTCAAGCCATTGAGCAACTGGCGCATCTTATTCCAGCCAAACTCATCCACCAGAAACTCGACCAATGAGGAGGAAATCGCATAAACCTGGTTAGCGCGTTGAGTGTTGAACTTGTTCCAATAACCGATAAAGGTGCGTGGACAGAGCTCGGAGGAACTGGGCAGGGTGTCATACCGGAGAGCATCCCGGACCTCCCAATCAGAGTAGGACCATATACCATGGGTTTTGTCACGGACATGGATCTTGGGATTGTCCAAAGCGGAGTTGGCATCCTTGGTAACCAGAAAAGTCTCATCCCCGCTCTCGTTGAGCTCTGGGGGCAGAACCTTTTCCTGCAGATAGAGTTGACGGAAATACTCTCCAAGACCCTCTTGTAGCCAGGAGTACTGGAAGTAGTGCCTTCCGGTGACCTTCTTGAACATGACATGGCAATACTCATGGGTAAAGGTACTCGCCCAGAGTTTAGAGACACTCCCGCCGGGGGTGGTGAAGAGCCGGCCATGTACCTCACCGCCCAGGACATAAGCCAGAGGGGTCTTGCGGGGAACAAAAAAACCCAGCGGTAATCCCACACAGATGTTCCGCAGGTGCTGTTCATTCCGGTAGAGGTTGCAGACCACTTTGTCATCACAGTAGTAGTTGAGAGCCAGCCCCACCCGGTCACGTGAGAACTCCAGGGCTTGAAGGACCTCGGTCCCCACGGCACGGTCGATCCCCTCATCGAGGTAGACGGCGAAATGCTGGCTTTCCAGCGGGAGCTGATCTTCACGCTCCCAACGTTTCATCAGCCCCGGAGTAGCACAGCCTGAGAGAATGATCAGTTCGAACAGAATGGTGACGAAGAGATAGGGAGGTGTTGCACGCATGGGGAGGATCCTCATGGCGTCGCCTCAGCGATGTGGAAGGTGGCAATGGAGACACCTGTAGTGCTGCTGGGGGGATCCAGAAAGGTCTTCCCCACCGAAATGGCGCCACAACCTGAAAAGGAATCATCCGGGTGGAAACGCCAAGGGGAAGCAAGTGTTTTCCGTGCGATCATGTCGTGGTGAAGAGGATTCACCCGGTCCGTGATTCTGAGACGGCGATTGGCGGGGAGTCTCCGGTTCATCTCCTCTAACACTTCCCGCTTGGCATCTTGGATGACCGCCAAACGATAGGAACACTCTTGCAATTGCGCATCCCGATGAGATGCGAGATAGGCAGGGGTCACCGTCGCAACTGCCAGTCCGAGAATAATGACCACCAAGAGGAGCTCAAAAGTGCTGACACCCCTCTGAGAGGAAACGACGGTATTCTGTATGCCGGATGTCCGGCCAACCCGTCCACTCACCATGGCTTTCCATGCCCTTGCTTTACCTAGCAGCTGACCCCTGCCCTTGGACCATTATCGGATCTCTCCCTATCTGACTGAAGGAAAGGACTTGGGGAGAAGGGGAGATCTCACCACGAGTATAATCTACACAAGTGGGTGCTGAAGGCTTTCGCCCTTCCTTCCGCCCTCCCATACCTCTATATTCACGGTTTTGTAGGCATCGCAACTGCCCCAGATCATGGGGATTGGGCCGTTTTGCCTAGGAGATTTTCAGTATGAGCGAAACACCCCAGCTCCTGAAAGATCGTACCGCCGTCGTCTTCGGTGTCGCCAACCGGTGGAGTATCGCCTGGGCGGTGGCGAAACGGTTAGTGGAGGCGGGAGCCAAGGTCTTGATGACTTACCAAGATGATCGTTTCGCCGACAAGGTTCTGGCCTTAGCCGGAGAGGTGCCCAACTGCCAGGCACTCCGGTGCGACCTTACCAAGCCGGAGGATGTGGATTCCATCTTTTTTGGAATCGAGGAGGAGTGGGGCGGACTGGACATCCTGGTTCACAGTGTGGCTTTCGCCCTGCGAGAGGATCTGGATGGGCGCTATTCCGACACCAGCGCTGAAGGTTTCCGGATCGCACATGAAATTAGTTCCTACACCCTCTTGGCCGCCGCCCGTGGAGCGCGTGCACTCATGGAGAAACGCGGAGGCGGCAGCATCATGGCGATGACTTATTATGGCAGCGAGAAGGTCTTCACGAACTACAACATCATGGGGGTGGCCAAGGCCTCTCTCGAGGCCAATGTCCGCTATCTCGCCGCCGACCTGGGGCCCGATGGAATCCGTGTGAACGCCCTTTCGCCCGGCCCGGTCAGCACCTCCGCCGCTCGCGGCATTGCGGGCTTCACCTCCATTCTCCAGTATGCCAAGGACCGTGCCCCCCTGCGGCGTAATACCGATACCGAAGAGGTCGCCGATGCCGCTTTGTTCCTGGCCAGCGACCTCTCACGCGGAATCACCGGCGAGGTGATCTATGTGGATTGCGGGTATCACATCACGGGGATGTGAAGATCTGGAGAAGCAAATCTCCGGCCTTGTAGTCTGTTGTTAGCCAGGGGCAAGGCAACGGGGCTCCTACACACTGCCATCATTTTATGCCGCCGCCCCCGGTTCCCGGTGAAGGGTGTCCTCTCCTCATCTCACACCGGGGGCGGCGGCATTGAATAGTAAGGGAATGATAAGAGAACATTGCCTTGCCCCCGGCTAACAACAGACCAAGGCCAGAAAATATCACTGGTACAATACCAATGGACAACACGACCTCCTCACATTTGGAATGGCTTCTTCTCACTATCGCGGCGGTCTTTCTGGCCTTCGCGGTCTATTACGAGGCGCAGCTCGATAACGACAAGTCCCGTTTCGCCGCGGTCGAGAGCCTGGTCGAACGCGGGACCTGGGTAATCGATGACAGCCCCTTCTTCATGAAACCGGCACGCGGGAAGAGACCAGCCACTCCCATCGTGGACCGGGTGGTGATGGAGGAGAAATCTTATTCGACCAAACCGCCAGTAATGACCTTTCTGATGGCGGGAGAGTATTGGGTATGGAGGAATGTCTTCGGGCTGAGCTTCGCGGATGAGCCGCAACGCGCCTTCCTGGTATGGATGTTAACCTTTACCATCACCGCGTTGCCTTTCCTAGCGATTGGCCTGGTGGCACGCAAGGTCTTCCGCTGGTTCATCGAGGATCCCCTTACCCGTGTAGTGGGTTTGTTCATGATCCTGGTCTGTAACCAGTTGTGGGGATTCTCACGAACCTTGAACAACCATGTGCCCTCGGCCTTCTTTATGTTCGTGGCGATGACCACCGCCATCGGTCTGGCGCATGGAAAGCTCACGCCGAAGCCTTGGCTGTTCTCCGTGGCTGGGCTGACCGCTGGGCTTCTCCCCACCTTTGATCTGCCGGGGATGCTTTTCTGTATTCCACTGTTCCTTTATCTGCTGTGGTGGTACCCGAAGCAGACATTAACCTGGTTTATGCTAGGAGCGGTCCCGCCATTAGTATTGCACTTCGCGCTCACTTACTCGGTCAGCGGCAGCCTGATCCCCATCTACTTGCGGAAAGAACTCTACTCTTATCCTGGTTCTTACTGGGACCAGATGGGAGGGTTCGATGCCTTGGAGGAGCCGAAGTGGCTCTACTTCTTCCATCTCTCCGTAGGGAGAAAGGGATTGTTCTCGCTGTTCCCGGTCTTGGTGTTACCTTTCGTGTTTGTGTTCATGCCCCCGGTGTCCACTGGAAAGGAGGAAGCGAACCACCTACCGGCGTCCAACCTGCGCCGGGAACAGACCGCGCTCTGCCTTCTCACCATCTTGTGGCTCATTTTCTACACCTTCAGGACCAATAATTATGGCGGCATGTGTTATGGTTTCCGTTGGTTCATGTTCTTCACCCCCTCATTGGCCTTTTTCTCGGTATTTGCAGTCGACCGGATGAAGGGGCGCTGGGGGTGGGGATTACTGTGCCTTTTAATCGCGGTATCTGTTTATTCGGGTTGGCAGTGCTCAGTGGATCCCTGGACAGGGAATGAAGAGTGGCCGACTCGTCTCCTCGGGAAGTGGGTGTTCAAATAATCCATGCGTGGCTGGAAGTTCTGGCTTGGGATGGTCATCGGGATAGCCGCCTTGGCTTACTTCTCAAGGGACTTAGAGGTATCAGCCTTCGCGGATTCCTGGCGGCGAGTTCATCTCATACGATATCTGGAGGGGGTATTCTGGTTCTGTTTCAGTTTCTGGCTACGCTGTCCACGCTGGAGGATTCTCGCTGAAGGTCTGGGTGAGATCCCTTTCTCCCTTCTTTCCAAATCGTTCTTTGTGGGAATGTTGGCGAACCGGGTGCTTCCCGCCCGGCTGGGTGAGGTCACGCGCTGCGTGCTGATCAAGAAGCATTGTCCGGTTTCATTGGTGGGGCTACTCACCACGGTGGCGGTCGAGAAGGCTTTTGATGGCATGGCTCTCCTGGCCGTGTCGGTTCTCGCGTTTGCTTCTATACCACCGGGAGACTTGCCCGCTGGAATCGGAACCTTTCTGGAGACCCACCGGACCAAGGTGGTCGCAAGCGCGCTTGGTTTTCCGCTGGTCTTGGTGCTTCTGTCGGGGGCATTGCCCTGGCTGGACAGGAAGTTTTGGCAATACAAGGCCCATGCCTGGCATGGCCACTTCAGCCGTACACTGAACTCGGTCTTCGATGGCCTGGGGGTGATGCGCAAGGGGTGGGAATCATTCCTGGCCGCCACATTGACCGCTTTGGTGTGGGCCACCCTAGCGCGTTCATCCAACTGCGCGATCCTCTCCTTCGGGTGGGATCTACCCCCCTCCTCGGGAGTGGTGCTGTGCGCTGCCATCGGGCTGGCGGTGACCGTACCCCAAGCCCCGAGCTTCGTGGGAGTCTACCAGGTCGCGGTACAGTGGACTTTGGTAGGGCTTTATGCGGTCCCATTGCAGGAGGCCAAGGCCTTCGCGGTGGCCATCTGGGTAATGCAGATGATCCCGGTGGGAATCATCGGGTTCGTATGCCTGAGGATGCTGGGGACCAGCCTCAGCGAAGCACAAGAAATCCGTACGGAAGACTAGGGATGACTTACCCCTATACAGATTCCGCAGTTTTCGCGACGACTTGGGAACTCTTACCCGTAACACCGCCCGTTTCGGAGAACAATCCAGTACCACCACCCATTCAACGGAGACAATCCATGATCCTCTACAACCTCCTCATCTCTTCAGTCTCCATGGATACCTACACTCCTTGACCCACCGGGACCACCCCCACTGATCTGTACAATGGCCCGCACATCAAGGTGATGTTCCATCGGCAGTCTTAACCTGATGGTGCCCTTTCTACAGAACGAGGCTCCGAGTAGAATGATGGACTTCAACGTTATCTGTGAAAAAGAGAGTATTCAGACCAGATTATACGAAGATATAAAAAAAAGTTGTCATACACCACCGATGAGATTCGTATCAACTCTGAAAGGTCTTCATATGAAACAGATCACTACTCTACTGACTGCCATGCTTGTCTGTACCGCCACTGGATTCACACAACCCAATGGTGTTGGAGATATTCCCCTGGCCCATCCGGACGCACCGGAAATTGCGAGTGTCACTATTCCCGCTGGAGAATTTCTCATGGGGACGGGCGATACCAATGACTCCGATATTGGTCCTCAACATCGAGTCTGGTTGGATGAGTATCGAATTGGGAAATATGAGGTAACTTGGGGAGAATACCAGAAATTCATTGATGCGGGTGGATATAAGGAATTGAAAACGACCGCCCCGGATGCCAAGCATGGCTATTGGAGCAGAAGGGGGGTTTTTCATGCAGAACAGATCGCTTGGTACACCAATGAATCGGAATCCCTAACCGCGATTGTATCTCCACGTTGGACTACCGATGGGAATGGGCCAAGTGGGCTAAGCAGTGTGGGAAAATGGCCTCCTGATCCCAGGGATCCAGTGGTGGGTATTTCGCGTTGGGAAGCAGAGGCTTTCTGCCGGTTTGTGGGCGGCCGACTACCGACTGAAGCCGAATGGGAAAAAGCGGCCTGTTGGGCTCCTGGCGCCACCCAACCCCGGACTTATCCCTGGGGTGATAGTTCGACCATTGTCTGTAATGCAAGCTCAATCCTCGCCACCGTCGATTCCCCCACCTACGCCAAGGATGTGAGTGGCTATGGTGTGTATGGTATGGGTGGCAATGTCTCTGAATTTGTAGCGGACATGTATGATGCCGATTTTTATGCGCAAGGGCCGGGAGCCAAGCAAATCTGGAAATCACCCTTTAATTTTCAAGCCAGACGGTTGGATTATGTGGATATAGTCACCAATGATGTTCCCAAGGAATGGGTGGTACGTGGTGGCAATTGCTGGCGGTCATCTCGGGATAATAAATATTTTAAGTGTGTCTTCCGTACCAAAGAAACCATGTTTCAACGGCACCAGTTCTTTGGATTTCGAGTCGCATGGGACCAAACGATTGATTCGAGTACGCCAGTGGTAAGAACTGCCCGGATTGGATCGGCGGTCCATATTCCAGCGGGGACATATGTGATGGGCCACTCGGCCAATATGCCCTCCGACGTGGGAGCGGGTACGAATGAGAATCCTCAACACTCGGTTTGTCTTAAGGAATTCTGGATCGGCACCTATGAAGTGACTTGGTATGAATACAAGAAATACATGGAGCTTGGTGGATATGGTGTCGCGGGAAAAACACGCCCCGCATGGTGGAGTGAAAGAGGGTGGCAATGGCGGCAAATTCCTCCGGGAGGTTCATCCAATTATTCGGATGCTGTGGAGAAGCCAATAATCATGGGAATTACACGGCCAACCCTGGGTTACAGCAATGAACCCAATTGCAAGCCCTTGTGGAAGGGGCCATGGCTGGAGGATGGTGAATGGTCTTCGCCACCTGATGACCACCCCGTTTCAGGGTTAAGCTGGTATGAAGCCGAGGCTTATTGTGCATTTGTTGGCGGAAGGCTTCCTCTCGAGGCGGAATGGGAGACCGCCGCATCCTGGAATCCTGATATACCCGGACCCATGCAATTTACGTGGGGAAATTCCTGGGAATTCCAAAAAGAAACACAATACGGAAATTGGAGTGATGATTGGAAATATCCAGGTCTACAAACATCTCCCGTGGGAATGTACCCCGAAGGGAAGAGCCCACTGGGATGTTTTGACATGAGTGGAAATGTCTTTGAGTGGTGTGCGGATTATTACAATGCCAATTCTTATTCCAGTCATAGCTCGGAGTGTGGTGGTAATATCACCACACCTGAAGACATGAAAATCAAGTATATCGATCCCGATCATGTTGGGTATACTCCCACCCCTTACGTACGGGCTATTCGAGGAGGTGGGTTTGATCCTGGATTTAATGGTATGTTCGGACAACGAGCCCGGACAAGGACGATTAATTTTGATGGAGCCGAGGGATTCCGGTCTTTTACATATGGTGTGCGTGTGGTTTGGGATAAAAATCCAGAAGACATCGCCAATGCACAAGCGGTCCGCCCACCAGAATCCATTGTGGTGAACCAGAATACCCCCGCGAAAGTGACAGGCCCGGATTCCATTTCCAAAAGTATTCTGGTGCTAAAGAATGAGATCAAAGAAGAAGGGGTGATTGATACTCCTGGGAGGGAGTATGTGTACCGGTTGGATGCTCCGGAAGGAACATGGGTGAGAATTGATCTGGATGCCAATGATAGTATTTCCGACAAGGGCACTGTTTCTCCGTTGGATGCGGTCATTGAGGTCTGGCAGGATGATTATTCAGTGCCCGTCCGCATCTATGACGATGCCTCGGATGTCCTTAATTCAAAAGGTGATCGTCCTTATTACTTGGATCCCCCAGCCTTTCAACATGTCATCCCCCCAGAGGGTCACTTTTCTGTCAAAGTCCGTGCTTACGAGTGGCCAGCGGAAGGGAGCCAGGCTGAGATTCCGGATGGAGAAAGATCCTATTACGGGAATGGCTATACCTTTACTCTCACAATTTCAGCGGTTGGAATTGAGTGTTGTGACATGAGTGATGATAGGCGGGTCGGTCATAATGATATAATCGATTTCTTGGACCAATACAAGAAACAAGATCATGACCAGAATCAAATGAACTTGTTTTCATTGGAGATTTTATGGAATGATTTTGGGAAGTGTGTACAAGAGAAATGACCTGGATACACACATGTGGTGCGGACAGAGGGGATACCTGAAAAAAGCTGAGTATGACCCGAGCTACCGGCCCGGTGGAAGTAGACAAAGTTAGAGAGCCACCCTGGAACTGCGAAGTCGGCTTCAGGGTAATGCTTCCTTATCGACAGACTACCAGCGCAAAATGTTTACTCTCCCGCTGATCCCCCATATTGCTTCTACAAAGAGGCTCAGACAGGTGTTGGGATAGGGTATGGTTGATATCCTCGCCACAATCCCATAGAGTGTTCGTGTCTGGAAGTCGTGCTCAGGATAAAGGTCTCCAGGAACAAGCGGAATCCGCAAGGTGGACGTTTCACTGGAAATATACCGGCGGCCAAGCGGAGAAATGGGATGATACTGGAGATCTGTGCTTTGCATTATCTCACTTCCATAATCCCTTGTTGACTCGCGAGCTGTCCGGACAGACCCCTAAAGGAGTATTAACATGGTGGAAGAACTCAGGCCCGGTGCCGGGCAGCAGAATGAAGAGGAAGAAGAGGCGGCGGGTCTCTCGTTCCTGGATGTGGTCTCGATCTTCTTCAACCAAGGGGCCATGTCTCTAGGCGCCGCGCCCCATCCCATGACCGGGAAGGCTTTCATCAGCTTCGAGGGGGCCCAGGAGTGCATCGATATCCTTGAGGTTCTCAAGGAAAAGACCACGGGGAACCTCTCTGAGGAAGAGGATCATGTCCTCACCCGTTTGATCGATGAGCTCAAGATGGCCTTTGTTCACACCCTGCGTGATCCCAAGGTCCGCGAGATGATGGAGAAGGCTCAAGCGGAGGCCCAAGGCCAGGAGCCGGGGCGGATTATCACCCCAGATGGACGTCCAGCTTCCACGGCTCAAGACGGACCCCGGATTATCATTCCCTAAGTACCATCTCCATGCGTGCTGTCATCCAGCGGGTGAAGTCCGCCAGTGTGTCAGTCGAGGGTGAGACTACCGGCCAGATCGCAAAGGGATTCTGCATCCTCCTTGGGATCCACCGCGAAGATACACCGGAAGACCTGGAATGGATGATCTCGAAGATCACCCAGCTGCGTGTGTTTGAGGATGAGGAGGGAAAAATGAATCTCTCACTTCTCGAGACCGGTGGTGCAGCCCTGGTGGTCTCGCAGTTCACTCTGTATGCCGACTGCCGCAAGGGACGCCGTCCCGGTTTTGTGGATGCGGCCCGTCCAGAACAGGCCATCCCGCTGTATGAGGCCTTCTGCCAACGTCTCCGGATAGAGGGGATTCCTGTCGCCACTGGAATTTTCGGTGCAAAAATGGCAGTTTCCCTGGTGAATGATGGCCCAGTCACGGTCATAATAGATTCTCCATCTAAAAACGCCTGACATCAGGGGTGTCCGTCCATGGACTCCATCGAGCCGCATGATGTGGCTCCCGATCCAGAACCGGAGAAGCTGCGCTTCTGTCTGGAGAGGATCGAGGCCGCCCTCATTGTCCTCCTGCTGGCGCTGATCGCGGCGGGGAATCTCATCCCGCGTATCTTGCCCGGAAGACCCAACTACCCGATCTCGGTACTCCACTCTGAAAGCAATTCGTTCCTAGCTCCCATCGACTGGACCGCTACCCCCATTCCCCCCACGGTCATTCGTCACGATCTGAACACAGCTACCCGGGCGGACCTGATTGAGCTGCCAGGGATTGGCCCCTCGCTGGCCGACAGTATCTTGGCTTACCGGGAGCAACACGGGCCTTTTCAGAGGGTTGAGGATTTGGATCTGGTTACCGGAGTAGGGCCCCGTAAACTCGAATCGGTCCGTCAGTTCCTTTCTGTCACGGATGTTGGTGAAAGCACACCAACGATTTCCGCTCCCGCTCCCACCCCCCTTACCATGGCGCTCGTGACCCCGGTCCCGATGGTTCTGAAATCGGCTTCCATGATGGGACGCTTGAACCTAAACACCGCCACCCTGGAACAACTCGTGAGCTTGCCTGGCATCGGTGAGACCTATGCGAAGCGTATTCTGGAAAGGAGGAGGCAGCTGGGACGCTTCCGCACCTGGGCTGATATCTCCTCGGTTCCTGGGGTTGGTCCTAAACGTCTGGAAAACATCCAACGCTACGCTACAATCCAGTAGCTATGTCGAAGAAAATGGATTTGAAAAATCGTGAGTTGCAAGAGATCCTAGAGGCCGAACGCCTGGCGATCTATGCCGTGCTTTCTCAAGAGAATGGGGCCGAGGAGAAATGGGATGCCGACATGGAGGCGGCGGCGGTATTAACTCCGACTCCAGACCGTGTGGACCGTTTCCCGCACCCCATCCCCCTAGCTGGCCTGGATGCCCCGCTCAGTTGGCGGATCAAGTCGCGCTTGTTTGATTACTTCATTGTGTTCATGCCCCTGTTCTTGTTGGATGGGCTTTTCCACCTGACCAATGTCACCCGTTTCTTCCTGGGAGATCTTGGGTTGAAGGCGGAGGGGTATGACTTCATCGTGTCCCTGTCTCCAGGCTCCTGGCATGTCTTCGTGGCCCAACCCACCGCATTGATGAAGATCCTCCTTTTTGTTGTGCTCGTGCTCTTCATCTACCGCTTCGTCATGTATTACTTCGCCCGCCGGACCCTCGGTCAGCTGGTTACGGGGACTATGCTCACCAACCATGAGGGACGATATCCAACCACAACTTCCCGTATGATCAAGGCAGTGACCACCACCCTCGCCGACGCGGTTGTCATTGGCACTGTATTCGATCTGTTGTTCTATCTCGTGGTCCGTCCCCGGATGACGGCCACCGATGCGGTATCCGGGATTCGTGCGGTGCGGCACCATGACTGGGCTAGACTCACCACGCGCCTACTGGACCGGATGATTAACATCCGCAGGGAAGGGTTGAAGTCTTGAGGTCGAACCGGTTCTCCCGTGAACCGGCTTCACTACCCGCTCCGGAAGGCGATTTCCAGCGTCCGGTCTTCTCGGTCACCCAAATCACCGAGGCAATCTCCGGGTTGTTCCAGGAGGAGTTCGCTGGTGTGGTGGTCGAGGGGGAAATCTCTGGTTGGAAAGTGGCCTCCAGCGGTCATGCTTACTTCTCTCTGAAGGATGAGAATGCCTCGCTCAAGGCGGTGATGTGGAAATCGCGCCTTCAGCGGATGAGCGCCGCGCCAACGGATGGGCAATTGGTGCGTGCGGGTGGTTCGATCACTGTTTATCCCCCGCGCGGGGAGTACCAACTTGATGTGACCAGCCTGGCCCAGGCCGGGTTAGGGCTGTTGCAGAAGCGTTTTGAGGAGCTTAAACGGCGCTTGGAGGCGGAGGGGCTCTTCGATCCGGGGCGTAAACGAGTGCCTACACGTCCAATCCGTAAGGTAGCGGTCATCACCTCTCCCACTGGAGCGGCACTCCATGATTTCTTGCGCACCCTGGAGATCCACGCCACCCCGCTGCATGTGCTCATCCTCCCAGTCAGGGTGCAAGGTGTCGAGGCACCCCCAGAGATCGTGGCTGCTTTAAAAATGGCTCCCAGTTACGATCCCGATCTGGTTATCCTGACCCGTGGCGGCGGTTCTCTGGAGGACCTCTGGGCTTTCAACGAAGAGGTTGTGGCGCGGGCCGTGGTGGCCAGTCCCATCCCAGTCCTCTCGGCGGTGGGGCATGAGGTGGATTTTACGATCGCCGATTTCGTGGCTGATTTACGGGCCTCCACTCCCACTGCGGCGGCAGGTTTCCTCTCGGGTGAACATTCCGCCATCCTGGATGAGCTCGGGAGGATCGAGGACCGCTTAACCTCCGTGATCACTGAGGATCTAGACTCTCTCCGTGCGGATCTGGCGAACCTCTCCAGCCGTCTATTGGCGCGCAGCCCGCTTTCTTTTCTCCCCTTCTACCGTCAGCGTGTAGATGACCTCTTGGGGCGGGGTGGACAGGCCCTGCAACGGGACTTACACACCCTCGCCATGGAGGTGAAACAGAAACAAACCAGCCTGGAATCCTCTGTGCGAGTTTCCCTGATAAGTTGGCTGGGGGATCTCAAGGTGTTATCCGGGCGGCTCCAGGTGTTGGATCCAGGTTCCACTCTCCGCCGTGGTTATGCCTTGTGTGAAACAGCCGATGAGGCCCAGCTGATCCGCTCGGTTCAATCCGTGGTAATGGGGCAAAATGTGCGTGTTCACCTTTCGGATGGTTCATTTGTGGCCACTCCCAACCAGACCGGTCCCATTCTACCCGGTATTTAGAAATCCTTTTCCATTGACATTTCCTGCAGATCCGATTCATTATTAGTTGTTGCTGCTCCATTTTTTCTGGGAGGGAGCCTTGTTATGACCCACAATCGGCCACCGGAAGCCCGGCCGAGGACATACATGTTACCTCTTGTGGTGGCACTCCCTACCTTCTTTGCTCTCTTCGCGCTGGCGATCGGGTGGTTCTTAATCACTTATGTTGAGTTTGGATGGGACAGCGGAAAGGGCAATGTATGGCAATCCCTCCAGTCAGCAAGGAAGATCTTATGGGGCGTGGCAGTGATCGGCGCCTTGGCCGGATTAGCCTGGGCCTGGGTAATCCTGTTACCCCTTAAACGGTATAAAACTCAGCTTGACCGGTTGATCGACAAGGGATACGGAGAACCGATCGTAGAGAACCAACAGCCGGAACTCTCTGGCCTGGCGGCCTCCTTTAACCGGGTTCTCGAGGAGATGGGGAAGAACCTTCCCAGCCGTGCCCAGGCCGTGCTCGATACTGTCTCCAGTGGAGTGATCCTGTTTGACCCGCAAGGTGTGGTGGATTGGGCTAATCCGATGGCCGCCCGCCTTTTCGAAATCCCAAGCGAACGGTTACGCGGCAGGACCTACCGTGAGGTGTTCGAGCGTGCCACAGTCCTGGCGGATTTGGTGCGGAAGGCACTTGATACACACTCGGACTTCCCCCAGGAGACTGTGAGCGTGACCGACCGCTTCGACCAGACCCGTCCGGTGAGTACCCGTCTAGCCTGGGTCAGAGATTCCGAAAACAAGCCTATCTCCCTGGTGTTGACAGTCCTCGATATGACCCGCTTGGAGGCCTTCACGGCTGGGATTCGCACGGCTGAGCGTCTGAGTTCGCTGGGCAAGATCGCCTCGGGGATCGCGCATGAGGTAAGGAATCCTTTGGCCTCGATCCGGGGGCTGGCACAGCTCCTCAATACCTCGGAATCCATCCCTAACGAGAAGGTGCACTCCTATACCAAGGTCATAATGGATGAAGTCGACCGGGTGAATCATGTCATCGAACGGCTTTCCCTGTTGGTCTCTTCCCATGATGAGAAACCATGTCTGACCTCTCTACAGAAGGTGTTTGACTCGGTGGCCGACATGGCCGGCCACATGGCTCGTAGACACAAGACCCAGATTGAGGTAACACTCGAGGAGCCTGATCTAGAAATGGTGCTGCGTCCCCAGCACATCATCCAGGCTCTGCTCAATCTGGTGATCAACGCCATCGAGGCCTCACCTTCGGGCGCGAGTGTTCGTATGAGCGCCCAGCGGGAGGGCGGAGCAAGGGTTCTCATCGCGGTTGAGAATGAGGGCCCCTCGATTCCCCCCGGGGAACTGGATGATCTCTTTGTTCCCTTCCATACCACCAAAGACCATGGGAGTGGTTTGGGGCTGGCGATCACCGATTCGATCGTGCGCGACCATGGTGGCAAGGTGGATGTCCAGAGCGGGAACAGCTGTACCTTGTTTACAGTCTCGCTTCCACTTGGTGGAAGTAATAGTGAGGGCATTCCAGATACGAATGGGGAAATGGCGGCCCCAGCGATCTTCAATGAAGCAAGGATGAATGGATGACCATGGAGGACCCGGGGCAACACGTGCAGATCCTGTTGGCGGATGATGAGGAGAATGTCCGTTATGCGATGAAGGAGACCCTTGCCCCGATGGGGTGTATCTGCACCGAGGCCACGAATGGCCGCGAGGCGGTGGATCTCTTCACCACGAACCGGTTTGACCTGGTGGTCCTCGATTACCGGATGCCTGAACTGGATGGTATTGAGGCGCTCCGTGAAATCAACCGCATCAATCCCGATGTTCCGGTTCTCTTTGTGACCGCGTATGGCTCCAAGGAGTTATCCATGGAAGCGATCCGCGCGGGAGCCTATGACTACTTCACCAAGCCATTCGATGTAGAGGAGATGCGCGTGGTGGTCCGCCGTGCCCTTGAGAAACGGCTGCTGCGGAACCGCCTACAGATCCTGTCACGGCAAATGGATGCCACCCTCGGCTTTGACCAGATCATCGGTTCAACCGCCGAGATGCGGGACATCTACCGGCTCATCCAGAAAATCGCCGGCCAAGATGTCACGGTCCTCATCCTGGGCGAATCTGGTACCGGGAAGGAGATGGTAGCCTCCGCGGTCCACCGTCACAGTAAACGCCGTAATGGACCCTTTGTCCCGATCAATTGCGCGGCGATACCCGCCACCTTGCTCGAGAGTGAACTTTTCGGCCATGAGCGCGGCGCCTTCACCGGCGCCCATACCCAGAAAATGGGCAAATTCGAACATGCTCATGGGGGGACCATCTTCCTGGATGAGATTGGCGACATGGATGCCATGCTCCAGGCCAAAATGCTGCGGATCCTGCAGGACCATCAGTTTCAGCGGGTGGGTGGTAACAGGGAGGTTCAGGCGGATGTGCGCATCATTGCCGCCACCAACAAGGATCTGACCGTCGAGGTCTCCAAAGGCAACTTCCGCGAGGACCTATTCTTCCGTTTGAATGTGATTCCCATCTTCCTGCCCCCCCTGAGGAACCGTACCGCCGATGTCCCCCTCCTGATCGATCACTTCGTTAAAAAAGCTAATACCCAGTATGGACGGACAATCAATGGCATTTCGCGGGATGTGATGGACCGGTTGCTCTCCTATCACTGGCCGGGAAATGTCCGTGAACTCGAGAATGTCATCACTCGCTCGGTGATCCTTTCGCATGGGGAGATGATTACGGTCACTGACCTTCCAGTAGGATTTAATTCAGCGCCGGGAGAGACAGAAACAACTCCGCCGCCATCGCCCGCCAAACCGGTCATTGATTTGTTCCCGGCCGACACCCACGGTACTGGAGTCTCCCCTGTCAATGGGCTGATGAAGCGGATCGAAGAGGGCAAACCGTTGCAAGATGCCCTGGAGGAGGAGATTGACCGGATTGAGAAAGAGGTTATCCGGGCGGCGCTCGAAAGAAATCGTTGGCGCCGTGGCCAGACCGCCACATTCCTGGGGGTCAGCCGCCGGAATCTGCTGCGCAAGATGCAGAAACTGGAGATTGAATAATCCTCTTCACACCGGGCTCTGGAAATAAAACTGGAGCCGCACCGGCTAGTGCGGCTCCAGGGTCGAGACAGAGGGTGGAAAGCAGTTCCTGTTGGTTAATAGAGATCCCAGCCACCGACTGATGAGGCGGTTTTGAATTGGAACATACGCGCGGCTGTCGAAACAGCTGGGGTTTTGGCGGCGCCGCAACAATTGTTACCTCCCACTGTGGTCACTCCATTATCCGTGATCCAGGTGATGCAAGCGACCGCTCCTGAGCAGGCCACTTTCAGGGTCGCATTAGTGGAGAAAATCCCGAGCGCGGTTTCGGTGTTGTCGGTAGTTGGATCAGGCAGGCTGCTCACATAAAAGCTGCCGGTATAGGGAGTTCCGTCGGGAGCGAAGATTCGTGCCACGGGTGCTCCTTGATTTCCCTCGGCCGGGCTAGCGCGCCAGCCAATGACGACATCGCCGGCATCATTCGCGGAGATGGACATGTTGTCTGTTCTCGTGGATGCGGTCACCGGCGCGTCAGTGTCCGCGACAATCACACGAAGTGGCGTGGCTGTCCCCGCGGCTGGATCGACACTCCACTGCAACACCGCTGGGTGGAAAATGCCATCTCCATTATCATAGCGTGTGGCGATATAACAGAAATCTCCTCCCGCGGAAGCCTCTCGTTCACGGCCAGTAGTCTCAATCGTGCCCACTCCACCTGGCAAAAGCGCGCCTGTCCACACGGCGCTATATCCTTGCGACTCCGCGAACCGGGTGCCGTCATTCCGGTAGAAAGACACGGTTCCACTGGCCGCATCGGAACGGTGAAAAAACCACCCCTTAGGGCTCGCATCGGTACCCTGATGGTCTTGACCATTGAGCGCATTGCCGTCTCCATCCACTCCATGAGCGGGTTGGGTGTTGGCAACAAAAGTATCTCCCGCTGGATTGCTAATGGAGAACAGATTTATTTTTCCTCCCGGCAGTCCAAAGGCCCCGGCCGGGGTTCCACTGGAGCGGTCACAAAGGGCGTAGACAGTATTACCATTGGAAAGCACTGTGCCATTGCAAGAACGTGATGCGCTTCCACCGGTATCATAGTTGGGATCGTTCTCATGGGTAACTGACGGAATGTTCCTGCCATGCGTCCATTTCGAAACGGGAGTGCCGTTGCGGTCATAGCGTTGGTAAACGGAGTATTCGTTGTCTGTTAAGAAATAATTGAAATTGGATACGGTTACCCCCGCCGTAAGGGAGGCTTGAAGAACGGAGAGGTCTGTCAGAACTCCCGACACGACAAAATTTCCAGTGGTCTCATCTCCTGTTACCCCGGCGAATAAGCCAAACGACATCACGTTGGCGCAGGCAATGGAGCTGAGGAAATCAGTTCCTTCATCGGAAACAAACCCCCCCGAGCGCGGATGCGCGATACCATTTTGGTTGACAATTACCTTCGCGTAGGAGCAGGGACTTTCCTCATCAAAGCCAAACACGACAAACTCCTCGACACCGGAGACAGGGTCTTTTCCGATTCCAGCAGCTTGGTGGTTGTGCCAGGTGTTGTCGTTGATGACAATTTCTGGCCAAACATCAATGTTCGTGGTGAGTGGAGTGGCTCCCGCGGCAGTTGGGTTAGTGTTCTGAGCCAGCGCGATTTGAGGAAGTATGGCGGCAATTATCGCCAAATAAAGTGCGGTAGACCTCTTCATGGTTTCCTCCTCTTTCTTGGAAATGACGTAGCACTTCTTGAGTAACAGGCCTAACCATCAACGCCATCTATTCTATTTCATCACCCCCTTTTTTTAACAATTTCCTACACCAATTATGGCGATCACCATAAGAAAACCGGTACCCAGTAAACAAAACGCTAGATCCAGAAGGGATTACTGTCAATAATGAAAACCTGCATATAGTCGTATAGTGCTATACGACTTCCTCTTTACTAGTTTGGGTGCAAGGTGGTGATGAGGTTTATTTTACCGTGCCAAATCCCGCTCACGGCGCGCCAGCACCGAGGGAAATTCCAATACGGGCGGGTATCCAATGCAGTGATCAAGAAATTCAATGGCTCCCTTGGAGTCTCCATCGAGCTGCGCGCGTAGCGCCAAGGCATAACTGATGTCATTCGTTTCCTGGGGTGAGTGCTGAACCATGAAGCCGTAGATTCTTTCCGGTGGCCATCCCTCTCCCTCCAGGATCTCCCAAAGAACTCTCTCCGGTGTACCCATTTCTTTACGGCTGAAGGGGAAGAGAAACTCGCGTCCGGTTTCATCCAAGCCACACTCACGCGCCAGACGGTAACCGGCCAACCGGTAGGGATCGAGCTGGGATTGGTGTTCTTTGAGATGGTCTTCGTAGATTTTCAAAGCCTTGTTGGGAGGAAGGCACGCGAGCGCGGTATCCAGGTCAGCAACCAGATCCCAAACATTCTCCATGCGTGGAATCTGTTCCACCAGCTTCCTTGCTTCTTCTTTCTTTTTCTGTTCGAGCAAGACCTGTACCCGCCAATACAGCAGAGTGGGAGGTTTGAGGTTGATCCCACCCACCTGTCCCCAATCCACTCGTACAAGCTTCTCCATCGCGGCACTGACCTCTCCCACCCGTGCAGCTGCAGCCACAAGCCAGGGTACCAAGGTGAGAGGCTCATCCATACGCGGTAGAAGATTTTCCATCTCCCGCCAGGTGTTCTCTGGTGAGGCGTTGGAAAGCAGCTGTGAGGTGGCGTAAGTGGTTCTCAGGAAATCGTCTTCTTCATCCGTGCTGCCGCTGATCAATTTGGCCGTGAGTTCTTGGATGGATATGGTATCGCCCTCCCACAAGCAGCGTTGGAGCAAGAACTCCGAGGCGAGGTGGGCACTCGCTGGATCAAGTCCCGCTTCAAGGAGCAGTTCCCGCGCCTTTTCCAGGTCCGGTTCGATCCTCCCCAGTAGGCAACGATTGATACCACTGGGAGCCTTTTCCACAAGTTCTTGATAGTCCTTCTCAACCACACGCGGTGGGAGGAAGTTAAGCAGCAGGTTTTGGGCAAGAGTGGCTCCCTCGGTATTGAGAGGAGTGGCTGTAGCAAGTAATCGCGCGGTTTGAATGGCCTCCTCCCGCCGTCCCAGATTGGCCAGCGCACGGCTCTCCAAGGCTTGAGCATA
>CAYRBI010000012.1:33955-35169 GCA_964422415.1 uncultured bacterium
CCCACCCCTTGGATGGAGTAGATGACCTCGGATTCCTGTGTGGCTGGAAGAGTGATCTCCGCTGAATCGAGCCGGGCAGTTCCCGACGCCGGGAAGACCTCCAGGTGGTGGGTACCACGTGGAAGATCGATGCGGACAAACGCCCATGGCTGAACAGAGATCTGTTTATTCCGGCTGTACTTCACCACCACCGGGACAGCCAGAGGATTATGGCACCAGAGAGAAGTGTCGGGTGTCCATTGGTTGACCAGGAAAAGCAGGAGGCCCACTATGGCTGCTCCCACCGCTATGCTGATTGTCTTGCGCCGTATCAACCCACTACCTCCCCATGATGAATGAGTGCGTGACTGCCTCATTGATGCGTCCTCCCCCCCCACCCTCCCCCCTGACAGGGGAGGGTGGGGGGGGAGTCGTTTCGCGATCTCTCTTGTGCATCACCAATCTACCAGAGTCCGCTGGGGGTGAAAGGGGCTGACAGACGGCCCCGCGTGCCTCAAAATAAACACATCTTTCAAACCATGACCGTAGCTCCACTTTCCTCCGGACTCCTCTTCGATCCTGATTTTCTTCCCAAGCCACTTGAGTGGTCCACACTCTTCCCGCAACCGGAACGCATCGAGGTTGAAGTGGGGGCTGGCAAAGGCAGATTCCTCCTGGACCGTGCCGCCACGCATCCCGATACGTGCTTTGTGGGACTGGAATTCGCGCGTTCTTACTATCGCACCATCCAGGAGCGTGCCTTACGGCGTGGTTTGACCAACGTCCGTCTGGCACGCGCCGAGGGGAGCCAGTTCTTCCATGAATCGGTCCCAGCTGCCTCCATTCATGCCTTTCATCTCCTGTATCCCGACCCCTGGCCCAAGAAGCGTCACCACCGGCGCCGTCTGATCCAGCATGAGTTCCTGGAGGACCTGCGCCGCGTGTTGGTGGCGGGGGGTGAACTCAATCTCGCCACCGATCATGAAGACTACTTCGAGTGGATGGTTCTCCACTTCGAGGTCTGGAAGGGCACCTTCGTGATGGAGGCGCGTACCCTCGACTCTCCTGAAAGCTGTCAAGGATTTGTGGGACGGACCAACTATGAGATCAAGTTCCTCGCCGAGGGGCGTCCGATTTATTTGCTGACTGGACGGCGGACTGGGTTTTAATCTCACCACCCTGGAGGGACGCATTCCATTGCGTCCTCCAAGGAGCGGTCAAGGACCCGACGGAGC
>CAYRBI010000012.1:35269-67593 GCA_964422415.1 uncultured bacterium
TGGAGGGACGCATTCCATTGCGTCCTCCAAGGAGCGGTCAAGGACCCGACGGAGCGCGTCCCTCCATGAAGCAATGCGCCGTGTAGACAGACTCCCGCGATATGGAGAAACTCCCATCATCAGGATAGGGAAGGGAGTGGTCTATCTGAAAGCAAGGAAATCCAAGCATCCGGTCCAGCGGATACGGCGGCCCATGCCTCCACCGACCCGGGTCAAACCTGACAAGCGCCGCGAGGAGGAGTTCAAACCGGCGCGCCAACATATCACTGAGTCTTTTGAGGAGGACAAAGAAAAGTGAAAACCACCTGGCTTGCTGTTTTTGCAATCGTTGCGGTTGTCTGCGTGATGACCCTTTATGCCAATGCGGAGGAGGAGAAGGTCATTCACCTCATCAATGGGAAGGATCTCACCCCCTTTTACACCTACATGACGAACTTCGGAGTCGACCAAGACCCGGATAAGGTGTTTACGGTTCAGGATGGCATGGTACGTATCTCGGGACAGCACATGGGGTATCTGGCCACCCGTAAGACCTATTCAAACTACCGCCTCGTGGCCGAGTTCAAATGGGGGGAGAAGACCTGGGCCCCAAGAGAGTTCAATGCCCGCGATAGTGGTATCCTATTGCATGGCATAGGTGAGGACAAAGTCTGGCCAACCTGCATCGAGTGCCAAATGATCGAGGGGGGCACCGGCGATGTTCTCGTGGTCGAGGGTGCGGGCCTTACAGTGAATGGTGAACGGAAGGAAAAGACCACCACCCGCTTCGACCGCCCTGGACGCAACCCCTGGAAAGATGAAATCGGGTTCCGTGGCCCGAATGAGATCGAAAAACCCCATGGTGAATGGAACACCATCGAGGTGCTCTGTGAGAAGGACCGGGTGCGTGTAACTGTAAATGGGATTGTTACCATTGATGGCACCCAGGCCTACCCGCGGGAGGGGAAGATCCTCATCCAGTCCGAGGGCGCCGAGGTCTTCTTCAAGCGGGTGGATGTGTATCCGTTGGGGGGGTAAATCATCCGTCTACTCCACCAGCCCATTGAAAAACTCCTAATTCTGTTGGCACCATGGATTGCAGCATTTAGACCTGAACTCCATCCTTTCCAAGGGAATGGGAACACAGAACCTACTCAGGCCAGAGCCAATCCTTCACCCAGGAGGAGGCCTCAGTCGGCGTGGGCGTGGGGTCTCCATCGGGTGTGACCGTGGGTGTGGGAGTTGGGGTGATCGCGGGAGTGGGAGTCGGAGTTAATGTGGGAGCCCCAGCTGCGAATGTGGTTCCTTGGAAAAGGCTGGTATAGTCTTTTCCATCTTTGCTGTCATTAATTTCGAGGACCTGATAGTAATAAGTGGTATTTGGTGTCAAATTTGTGTCAATGGTGGATGTCACCGAGGGCAGAACACTTTTCACTGTAGTCATTTCCTCATACATATTCCTTGCACGGAGGATACAAAATCCGAACAAGGTCACATCTTCGGAAGGGGACCAGGAAATTTGCATTTCACTTTCACTGAGAGGGATTGCTTCACCTCTGTTGGCGCCTGTTCCGGGACGTGTATCGATATTGAACTGGTGGAAGGTGTCATCGGGAATGACAAAACCATCAGCGGCTTTGGCCCCTGTTACACGTAAGGTGTTGAGACCATCGCCGGTTTTGATCCCCACCGCGAATGTACCACGCCAGGTGGTGGAACTCATCCAACCTTGCACAGCCACCACATGATCCGTGTAGGGGGAAGTGAGCCCAAAGGTGACAGCGGGAGCGACTGTCAGGTCCATGGTCTCGCTGAAGACGAGGGTGAAAACCGCCAAGCCGACATTGACCGCATTTTCGAGGTTGGGGGTGACATCCAGCAGGATGGCTGGGGCGGCTGCGGAGGGGGCATTGGGAACCAGACTGGTCGAAAAGTCATTGTAATCTGCCAACCAACCACTGGAGTACAGGTTGTCGAACTGGTCGTAGATCCGTCCGATGTTGAATGGGAATGGATGCGAAGCCATCTGGGTGCTAGTGACTCTCCCCCAATGGTTTCTCTGGAGGTTTTTATATGCCCCAGTTGTATTATCATAGGAATCATCATAATAATCGTATATATCATTGTCAAATAGATTAGATTCATTCACACTAAAGTTTGTATTAATATTTTTTATGCCAACTCCTTGGTTGCCCCTAATTGTACATAATTCAACATTTTCGGAAGGAGAGTCTATACCAATGCCTCTGTTTCCAAGAATGAGTGAATCCTTTACGGATGTTGGATTTCGTAATCCACGACCTAAATTCCAAATAATTGAAGAAGAAATGATCTTGCCTTTTGTCACTCCATCTCCAGAATTGCCAGAGATATAGCTTTCAGAAACAACTCCATCACAGGTTATGCTAAAACCATTTTCGGCCAATATTGAACCCACAACACCACTGGCCTGTGTCGCTTCTGTACCTGAATTGTATCGTATATCACACCTTACGAGAGATCCATTTCCACTAACTCCAGGACCTTCGTTGCTAGAAATAAGGGTATCATTTACATTACCGACCACACCACCTCCATGATTTGATATTACAATGGAAGAATTTACTGTTCCTATAATACCTGCCCCATCATTTTGAATTGAAGCTGACCTAATTGCATTACCCTCGATTCCAATACCACGATTATTTGTAGCAGTTGAATTTTGCACGTAGTCTGAACAAATAAATCCAGCACCGTCGTTGTTTTCTGCAATACTATCAAAAGCCGAAATTCCATTTATTCCATTTCCGAGATTATTTTTTGAAATACATTTCGAGAATGATTTTCCTAAGAAACCAGCTCCTCCATTGGATATTGCACAACAATTGGTAAAGGTACTAGACTTTGAGAAGAATCCTCCATTAAGATTATCTACTGAAGAGCAATTTTGGATTACTGATGAATTAATTGAGCTGTAGAGTCCGCAATCTGTATTGTGATTAAAACTACAATGATCAAATAATGTGGTACCTGCTTCATCGATAACTCCAGCACCATTTTCGAAAGTACAATATGAAAATGATGATTTCACACTAGACAACTTAATTAATATATTACCATAGTATGTTGCATTCAATTGTGTGGCTGAGTTATATTCATCAATTCCGATATCGCAAATATCACCTGAACGCATGTCTCCATCAATATCGCTGAGGGGAACATTTGCATTGAGAGATGGACCAATACCCTGTCTGCACAACGGAGAAGTCATCCGAATATGGAAGTTGTTTACCTGCCAGTACACAGGAAGATTATTCCTTAACTCAATAGTCGCTACTCCCTCAATAGTGATTGTATCGGTAGTATTAGAAATGATATAATAGTATTTTGAGTCAATATCAATAAAATGGTCAACAAGTGAACCAGGAATTAATGTTGGCGAGGATGATAAAATGGTTGATTGAGTATGAGTGGAATCATTTACAATAGAAATTACTTGTCCAAAAGCAACTGCATTAATAAAACCTGGATCCATATCCAAATTTTCTTCGCCAGTCCATCCACCTTGAATATCACTATAACTGACTGTAGGAATTCCATCAATTTGATTTCTTTCACTATCCGCATAGTTTTCCCAGATTATAGTATTAATAATTTCTGTAGAAGTTGGAAAGGATGATTGGATTCCACCACCGGAACCATTCGTAACTGTATTATGATAAACTGTATTGTGATAAATCACATTACTGCATATCATACAATTTGCGTTTTGACAATGAATTCCACCACCATAAGATGCTGTATTACCAACTAATAGATTATTGTAAATAGTAGATTTACCTTCCGTATATATCCCACCGCCATTTACTGAATAATTGTTAAAGATAATATTGTTTTGGACATCAGCATCTCCGAGCGTAAAGATTCCTCCACCTCTCCAACTTGCAGTGTTATTAAAAATCAGATTGTTCCTAATAGTTGTTTTGCCATCGGGAGTAAAACACGTTCCATGGGCATAAATTGCTCCACCATAGTATTCAGTGGCGTTATTTCCATAAAAAATGTTGTTTGAGATTTCAGCTAGAGGAGCTGCTATTCCACCTCCATGTCGAAATTTTCCATTAATAATAGTAAATCCATCAACTCGGGCATGATCATATGAAGAAATTACTTGCCGCTCGTTTTGTCCATCGAGTATGGTTTTATTTTTTTTGATATCTCTTGTCCACCCGAATGGCTCGAAGCCACCAAATATATCAATCCATCCATTTAATACAATAGTTTCTCCCGTATAATGTCCCTTGGCAATAAAGAGAGCGTGTCGATTGGTTTTACTCGCATTTGAAATCATTAATAAGGCATGGTCAATGGTTGCCCATGGATTTTCTTTAGTACCGTTCCCGGTTATATCAGAACCAGTTTCGATGGAGATATATCGTATCTGGTTGTAATCAGCTACATTTATTGGCTCATTTTTTGGCCCATCTGGATTAGAATAAATTTCGTCAGATGAATCTAATGATGTGAATAAAATGGGTTTTTCTTGAGTGCCATGTGCTATAAACGACCCATTGTTAATTGTGATATCAGCATCTGGTGCCATTTTGATGACCGTTCCTGCTTCGACTGTCAGGCCATGATAAAAAATCTGGCTTCCATGTACCTCCCAAGTTTTGTCCGCAGTCCATAGCACAGGATCGGAATCGATATGGATTCCGGCACTTACTTTCTGAGTATTCTCAATTCGAACCGTGAAAGGCAGCGACGCGATATAGATCCCAGTGTTTCCTGACACATTTAATGTGAAGCTGGCCTCATGCGCTAATGAGGCCACCGAGGCGGTAAAGGTCATCGTCTCGCTAGAGGCGGCCGTCTCCCCGGTCTTTATCTCCGGCCAGGCAGTGGTGTCATCTGTGATCGTGACATCGGCATCGGTTGTGGTGACGGTGCCTGTGACTCCAGTGGCATCGCCACCGGTGTTGGCCAGAGAAACCGTGACCAGCACCGTGTCGCCCTTGTCCCAGGCGCCATCAGGATCGTTGCTAGCGTTGACTTTGGTGGAGTCATCGATGCTCACCGAGGCCACAGTGAGTTGGGGGAGCAGAGGAATTTTGAGCGCATCCTCCGCCGAGAGCCGTCCCCAGATTTTGTTCCATCCCAATCCAGAGGCCACTGGGGTGGCGGTCTTTTTCAACTGATTGAAGATGCCCTGCGGTGACTGGCTGGGATAATGCGATTGGAGCAGGGCGGCCACACCGGACACCATGGGCGCGGCAAAGGAGGTTCCATTGGTATAGAGGCCGTCATATACAGAGCCAGGGATGGTGGTGAAGATGTTTACACCCGGAGCGATCAGATCGACCAGTGTGGTTTCAGTTCCGTTGTAGTTGGAAAAGGGAGCGCGGGTGTCATTTCCGATTTCAGTGGCACCTACCCCGATCACCGAATCATAGGAGGCCGGATAGACCGGTGTTTCCCCTTGATTCTCATTCCCCGCCGAAGCCACCAGCACCGCATGTTCCGAGGCTTTCTCGCAGGCTTCCTCGAGTAGCTGTGATGGGGCATAAAACTGGAGGCTCATGTTGATGACCTGCGCCCCGTGATCCACCGCATATTTGATGGCCGGGATGATCCGCGCGGTGGTCACCACTCCCGAGGCATCCACCACATCCAACGAGAGAATCTTCGCGCCGAAGGCGATTCCGGCAATACCTGTTCCGTTGTTCCCCTCGGCGGCAATGATGCCAGCCACACGGGTTCCATGCCCCAGGTCATCCGTCATCGTACTGTTCATGGCCACAAAGTTGTATGAGGCAGGAGCAAGAGCTCCATCCAGATCGAAATGGTTGGGATCAATCCCTGAGTCGATCACAGCCACGGTTACCGAGGAGGATCCACCTTGTTGGATATTCCAGGCATTCTCCAATCCGATACTTGCAAAGTGATCGGCGGTATAAGAGTAGGTGGGATCGGTGGGGATGTAAGACACTGTTCCACGGTAGTTCGGTTCGGCCTCGATGACCCCAGGTAGCTTCCGTGCGGCGGTGGTCAGATCCGTGCTGGAGATGGAAGTATCACCTCGCAGGAGGAAGAGGTACTCCTCCAGATCTGTTACTCCAGACGTCTTTTCGCGCTTGAGCGGAACCGCTTCAGCCGGCAACAGATTCAAGGCCTCAAAAAAAGGAGCATCTTCTGGGCTCTTCGACTTGGAGGTGGTCAACGTGACTGGCTGTGAAGCCCGTACCACAACCTCTCCGGGGATGACCGTATCACGAACCCGTAAGCCCCAACATGTTGGCCCCACCAGCACTGTTACCACAAAGATGAGAAAAAAACGCCTAACCATGACTGCCTCCTGACAGAGGTGATATTACCTGCTTGAGAGACTTCCCTAGAATTCCGGCCGCCTTATTGATACCGCTTTCACTACCAACGATGGTCAAATGACCGAAAAGAAAACGATGTTACCAAATATCATCCATATTCCCAAGGGTTTCGAAGTACATGTGGCACAGGTGCTTCAAAAAAAAGAAGCTATTGAATGCACCTCTGCCCGGTTAGCACCCACCACATGGGAGAGGGAGGTTTGCCACACCCGAGGATCTGTCGTGAGACCTGACTTGCTTTGTGACTATGCCGGATGACTCAAGTGTGGTAAGTGTTTCAAGTAATACTGGACATCTTTCCGTCTTCACCGCATCCAAGAGGCGGTTCAACATATAGGGCGATGGTTCTGATGATGATGGACAGGCTGCAATCCACCGGACTACTCAACGATGAGTCTCTTCGGAACGAACTCATTGAGGATCCGAAAAAGGGGTGGGCTCCCTTTTGGCAGGCCTATGGAACGGCAATCCGGTTTGAAATCAACAAGTTCCGCCTTTCGAAGGAAGATTCGGAAGATATCCAGCAGGATATCTGCGAGCGCCTTTTCCATGATGATTTCCATCTTCTTCGTATCTGGGATCCTCAGCGGAGTTCATTGAAAGTTTTTCTATCCGTGGTAGTCCGGAGCAGGTGTATAGACCATATGAGATCCCCTTTCTACAGATACTCCCAGAAGAAGCTAGAGAATAACCAAGATGACTCGGATGTATCCGATCCCATCAATCTACTGGAAGACTCCAGCGATGATCCTTCCGAGTTTGTCCATCGTATTCAGGTAATGGAGACTATCAAACACGTTTTGGATGATCTTGTCGCTAGGAATCGCCTCAATCCAGTGGATCGGCAGGTGATCGATTTCCGTTTCAGTGGTGAAAAGTTCGAAAAGATCTCTATTCTTTTGGGAATAACACAGTCCAATGCGATGACCCGCTTCTCACGGGCCAAAAAAGACCTTATCCCACATCTCACAAAACAGGGTATCGATCCGTCGGATGCTGGGGGACGATCACCGGGAAAAAGATTGTAAGGTTTTTACGGAGATCCATGTATGTGTAGAAAAGAGGGAAGATCTTCCTCTGAGAGGATGGCGTGAAATGGATCCAAAGCTCCTCAATGACATAGCCTCTATCGAGTCTGGTTCTCTCACACAAGATGAGTGTGTGAAGGTTATCCAGCGATTGGCAGGAGAACCAACGGTTGGTCTTATCCTTCGTTCTCTTCCGGATCCCCCGGTTTCAATGGAATCACCCGGAGAGAGTCTTCCTTTTCCGGTAACACGCAGAGTTCGGCTTGGTGTCTGTGAGGGTTTTTTTCGGGTTTTTGATTTCCCCGGTCTCACACTAAGTAGTCACGTCAGAAAAGGTTTGGCTTTTATCGCAGGGATCTCGCATGAGAGATTGCCTCTTTGTCTGAAAGAGGATCTGTCATTCGATTTCGATCTTTCTCCGGTTCAGGGTTCATTGAGAATTACTGTTCAGGATCGATCCAATACAGCCAACCTGGAGATACAGATTAATAAGCCTGTCAGACATCATGAATACATCGAGGTTTGGGAGAATGGGGTGTTACATGTAGCAATCAAGGCGGACAAACCTCACATCGATGTTCCCATTCGAGGTTCCACCACTTTGGCTATCCGCCATACCTCTTCACTCTTTGGGATTGGGATAAGAATTGCACCGGTTGTGTTCGAAGAAATGGACTGGCTGGCAGCTTGCTTGTTCTCAGCCGTGGAGGGCAATTTTACCCAGGCATCCATTCTTCTTCAAAAAATGACCAAAGAAGCAAAACCTTTTACGGACCTTCTTATAAAAATTAAGTCCCACTTGAACATCTTACGAGGGCTCACCAAAGTCGAAGGCTTCATGCTGACACCGCTACCGGCTACACGCGGACCACGTACACTGGAAACAGCCAGTTTGGTTTACACAGGGGTATGGAATGGGATCTTGGCTTGCTGGCCAGAGTGCGGATGGCTGGAGAGTCCAGCCAATGTGAATGACCTCAATATTAGATCAGGAGGAGGCATTAAACCTGAGGTCATCCAATTGGCGATGGAGGTCCGGAAGGCGATAACCGGACAACAACCCATGATTCCTGCAGATTATAAATCGTATGACAGACCTTTACTTGAAGGCTGGATGGCGTTGTTGGCCTTTACCCATCTCGTCTCAGGAAAACCAAACGATGCCCTCGATGTACTCAGTTCCTTTGAGCCCATGCCCAGCGATCCATTTGGAATAACCCACATTCGCACTCTCGCTGGTCACCTGGTTACTTGCCAGATTGACAGAACGAGCTCGGAGGGGATTGAGCAATCCACACAAGAGGTTTGGAAACAGGTCTTCCATCCGTTCCTTACATCATACCCAACTGAGGAAGTACGGCCGTGACGGAAGTCATGAGGACGGAACGATCCCTTGTTGACCACTTACATGCTCACCCCAATATCAACCATGGAGTCAAGCAGAATTATGTTGAACGCAGCGTGGTGTTTGTGTATGTAGAAAAAACGTCTGATGAGATCCGGCCCGGGGACGTTACGATTAGTAAAGGCATTCAAGTCGCCCGGGAGATAGTGGACCAGGCGGTGTCAGCTCACAGTGGGCGAGTCATCAAGAGTCTGGGTGACAATGGGCTGCTGCTTTTCTGTTCTTCTCAGGATGCAGTTTTGTCCGCCATACGCATACAACGTGACCTTGAGGACGCACAAAGGATATTACGCGATCGGGTTCATCTTCGATTAGGAATTGATACCATCATTCAACTTGAGGGGAGGGATGGTGTTGATGAACATGTTGTCAATGCTATTTGCCGTTTGACCAATCGTTGTCAGAACGATGGGATCCTATTGAGCCAATCAACTTTTGAAAATGTGGGGCCATACTTTCAAAGCCGTTGTTCTCCGATTCCAGACCGATCCTTGCGTGGCATACCGGAGCTTGCAGCAAGCTATCAGCTCGATTGGTCTCCTGGTCATTGTCCTGTCCGGGGTGTCCCCAAAAAAGAGAAAACTACCATCGAGGTTCTTTGGAATGGAACAGAGAGCCGGATGACGATATGTGATGCTTCAGATAGAGCTCCCACGGTTCAATCTTACGAGGCACACACGCTTGACTTAGGCCAGATTGAGAAACTCTCAACCGGCATCAGTGAATCGATTCGTCAGGCAAACCTAGATGGAGCCATTGGACATGCATCCAATGAGTTGGCCAAGCGTGGCAAGCTGCTATTCAACCTGTTATTTCCAGAGGAGATGAGGAAAAAGATACGCCAACTCAAGAGCGAATTCCTCATCCTGCACCTGGATGATGCGTGTGTTCATATCCCTTGGGAACTGGCTCATGATGGACATGATTTTTTGTGCTGCCGATTCTCCTTGGGCCGTATGGTCCGGACCAGTCAACCCATTTGTCATGAACGGCGCTCCTTACCCACTGAGACACTCTCTCTTCTTGTTCTTTCCGACCCTTCAGGAAATCTTCCCTCCGCTGTTCAGGAGGGTAAGGAGCTTTATGATCTCTGCCGGCACGACCCGCGAGTGGATCTGACGTGGCTCAATGGGAAGATCACAATTGAAGAAGTGGAATCCAAACTACCACACTATGATATTGTTCACTATTGTGGTCATGCCGAGCACGATTCACGGAATCCGGATGAAAGTGGTTGGTTATTATCGGACGGACATCTTGCTGCTGGCTCGTTCCAGGGGTATACCGGGAAAGGACAAGTATTTCCGCTTCTTGTTTTTAACAGCGCTTGTCATAGTGGTGAAACAACCGCGTGGGATCAACGTACTTCAGCCTGGAGCTACGGCTTCGCAAATGCCTTCCTGCTTGCCGGTTGTGTCCATTATGTGGGTGCCATCTGCGAGCTGCTTGATACCGGTAGTAAAGAATTTTCCAGGGTTTTCTACCGTTCTATCATCGCTGGATATCCCGTGGGCCGTTCTTTGCGTCAAGCAAGGCTTGATTTTCGAGCGGGCGCGGCTACCCAGAGTCTGACATGGGCCCAGTATGTCCTGTATGGAGATCCCGAAGCTGGACTTTTTGCAGAACTGAGTCCATCCAGAGAAACAACTCTCCAAAGTGATGGTCCTCCAGCTGACGATGTGAATGAAAACCCATCTACTCTTTCAGAAACTGCCTCGGTTTACCCAGAAGGTTCCGTCCGCTCGGTTCCCAGGCCGGCAGCTGTCCGGCTGATCTCGAGGTATGGATTGGCATTTAAATCTTTAATAGCCGCTGGCTTTTTGATTTCGCTTGTATGGTACTCTCCCAAATGTTTTCGTGGAGCCACGTATTATAGTGAACTTGGAGACAGATATGAGCGCGAGGGCAATTTACAGGCAGCTCTTGTGGCATATAATCAAGCTCTGGATATGAATCCTAAGGATTCTTTCATTAAAGGCCGCCGGGATGGCCTACAATCTCAGAATTATCTCCAAACAAAAGCAGAAGCCACAGCGCGTCAGAATGAACAGAATAACGATATTTACAGTAGTCTGGATTATATAGATGCGATAGCTGCCTCACCCCCCCCATCCACCACGTCTGACGACCGTTGGACATCCAGTCCTTTGTGCATCAACCTCCACCTATCCAATCACTTGGCTGTAGATGCTACCTCCCCTGGAGGTGTTAACCTTGCATCGTTAATTTCCCAACTCCAGTTGCAGATTAAAGAAGAAGGCTGGACAGTTGTCCTTGACCGCAGCGATCTTCTTGGCACATTGAGAGAGATTCGTATTGGATTATCCGACGTGGCGGATCCACTCAATTCTACCCGGCCAGGGCATGTGAAACCGGCACGCATCGAAGCCACGGTGGAAGAGATCCTACGTCAAGGTAAACCTTCATTTGAAATTTACCTGAGTGATAATGAAGAAGCATCTGTGGGTTCGATTATCCGGTCTGATTTGTCCGGATCATTCGACATACTCGTCAAGGAGTTAGCTCGAGGCATAACAGATTCTCTTATGAAGGACTACCCGCTTCAGGGTAAAATCATTCAGATCGATTCAAGTGGCATTCTGTTGAATATCGGTCAGGATGTGCGTGTGATTAATGGGGATGTTTTTGTAGTCTATCCAAAACCTCATGATCCAATATTCGATGATAACATTACTTTTCAGGAAGTCGTCACAAAGATTACTGTAGAGGCGGTTGGAGAGAGAGTCTCCCGTTGTGCCCTGCCCAGCGGGGAACATCATCTTGAGGTGGGTATGAGGGTTCGTGTCGAACGTCCTTGATAGAATGCTCATCATCTTTTTGGTGCGATCTCTCAGAATGTGTGTGTCCTGGGTATTTGTTTGAAAGAATTTGATGATATGGATAGTGGAATGTCATCTTCACACCGGTTTGTTGTTAATGTAATAACATCCATTTTCTTTCTTTTATCACAAACTGCTGCATATGGCGGTGTTGATCATGTCCCTCTCTCTCCCGGTGGCATGTGGCCCTTCGAAGAAGCAAATCACCTTGCGTTGAATACTACAAGCAATCGTCTCTTCACCGTGGTTGGGAGGGGGAATTTGAAGGGAACCTCCGATCTCAAGGTCCTGTGTTTTGATGGAAGCACTCTAGCTCCTAGTGCTCAGGAGGTTCTCAAGGATACCTCGGATATGTATCCTTATGATCTAGCCGTTTCTGTCAGTTCCAATTTACTTTTAATCAACATGTGTAAGGTTTCTTCTTCATCTGAAATAAAAATATGTGACCACCTTGAAGTCTTCAATTTAAACACATTTTCAGCCTCTGACTCAATTCATATTCCTGTCTTCCTTGAAGTCATGGCTATGGATACCACCCGAGACCGGCTCATTGCTCTTGGAGATACACCTTCGTCAGCGACAGAATCCAATTATTCATTGCTTACCCTTGATCTGAAGGACATGACTCCCACCACCATCCTGACCGCCATGCCCAAGAACAACGCCACCGCCATGGATGCAATTTATGATGCCTCGACAGATTCGCTATTTGTCTTATTTGTTCCCAATGAAAACAATATTCCAGGTTCTGTAAAGAAAGAGGGATTCCTTACTCGTTTTAGTATATCTACTGGTGCTTTGGTGTCTTCGGCCAGTTTTGCGGGAGAGTTTACCTCACATTCGCTTGCCTTCTCTCCATCGATACGTCGTATTGCTGTTGGACCTAAGAGCAGTGGAAACCAGGAAATACCCCTGCTGGACCCAGATAGAATGACTCTTCTTACTCCTCTAGAGGAGTCTACATTCTCTGAAGATTTTTCCTCTTCCGGGAGTGTTGTCTTTGCTGATGATCGAACCTTGTGGATCGCAAATGGTAATAGTAATGCAACAAGACATAGCATCGTTTCGGTGGACATAACCAATCCTCAAGATTACTTGTTTATCGCTGATGCGACCGATACTACAGCGATGATCGCTGACAAAGAACTCAAAAAGGTTTATTTTTCCAGCCAATCATTGAAATCCCTTTACGTTCTTTCGTCAACCAGTAATAAGGTGACAACTCAAATTGATGTGGCTGTGGAGCCAATGGACCTTGTGTGTGATTCTATTCAAAACAATTGGCTTCTTCTATCCAATCAGGGCTGTCTCTATGTCATCGCGGACTGTCCCTTTGGAATGACTGACACAGTTCCCCATTATTCAGCCAGGTATAACATTTATGGTTCGAATCCACGAGCCGGTCTACTCCTTGACAACCAACATGACCGATTGTTCGCTGCCTCTTATCCAAGGTCTCAGCCGAAAGTCCTTGATCCTGTGACTTTTTTTGATCTTGGACATCTTCCCACGAATGCTGAAGCCTTTGCTTTGGATTCTTCCCAAAACATCATTTACGCAATCGGACCAAAAACAAAGAATCTCAAGGATGGGCAGGTTCTCCGTGAAATTGATGGTAGCACACTCATTTATTCAAGAGATGTGCTGGATCTTCCTGATATTCTTATGATAGATGGAGGATCCAATTTTGGAAAAATTGAGATGTCTGTAGATGTGACTTTGGGTGACATCTGGCTCACTTCTCCATCGTTTGTGTTGACCGGCCCATCGATACAAAGAATCGATCCACAAACAGGGACACGTGATATTTACAGAATTCCTTCTGGCACATATGGAAATCTTGTAGTAGATGAGGAACGTCAACGATCCATAGTGACTCTCAGCGAGGTGGAATCTGTTAGTCTATGTATTTGTGATTATCTCACGTTCCCGCCATTAAATACTTTGGATAAAATCAGCTTGGAAGCAACCCATGTTTTCGATTCCGCCGCGAATCTCCAGAACGATGTAGTATATTATCTTTTATCCACTGAGGTAGGAGTGCAGCTGATTGAATTCAATCTCGAAACAGATACGGTTATAGCCCACTATCCTCTGGATTTCCTTAATATGGAAACCATCATGAAGCTTGGATATAATTCCAAGAGTGACCGGTTCTGCGTTGCAGCATTTCCTATGGGAAGCATGTTCTTTTTCAATAATCCCTTCACCTCCGCAACCAAGAGCATAAGTCAAAAAGACCTTTCCCCTCGAGTAACAGTCAATCCATTTCAAGTAGGAGCTGGAATTGGAATCTCATGGGAAGTTGATACCAATCTTGTTGGGGAAATTTCAGGTTGGGTAATCGAACGTAAAGAAGATACTTTGGCGGCACATAAGGTTGTGGATGAATGGATCCGTCTGTCACCTCTCCCATTACCGCCGGATCTGACTTGGTGGAATGACACCACTGCCGAGAACAATATCCCTTACTTTTATCGTGTGCAGGCCATCACGAAAACCTCAACTCCCATTGAACCTGGCTTGTCCGGTCCACTGAAAAGGGATTCATCTACTTTACGATATGACGTCACAATCCCATTGCTTACTACATATCTCACCCCCAATGAGGATTGCACGGCCTCTGTCTTCATCTCTTCTACTACCACAACCAAGGGAAGTGCTCGTATTCGGTTGTCTACAGCTGGGCCCTTCATCACCCATGTTTCGCCCGAGTCAGCGCAACTGCCATGCGTTGTCGATCTATCAATTTCGATTCCCGATAATACCCCAGTAGGGACTTATACGATCATTATCTCAGCGAGTGATGGACTTGCCATGACTCGGATTCCTCTTTTAGCTAATGTCGTCGGTCCAAAGACACGGATTACGACACCACGTATCTTCCGCCAACCTGTTCAAATCTTCCTATCGAGTGATTCCGACCTTTCAGCTTCTTGTTTAAGCATCCGTGGGCAGATTGGAATGCTTAGGCGTACCGCCAATCCAACTGGAATTATCGTAAATACCTTACTTCCCAATGGCGAGGTTATCGCTGCAACGGGTGTTGTCGCTCCGACTGGTGAATTTACCACTCAGATCCCAGTTCCCCCCTCGTTACCACCCGGAGAATGGCAGATCCACGCTGCTTGGCCCGGCTCACCAGAATCTTTGGGAGGAACCTCACAGCCATTTATACTTCCTATACTCAATCCATCTGGTACAAAGGAGTCTGGTGATGATACGGATTTTGGCCAAGTAATCACCATTGTTGGACAAGGATCAAATGAATTTCCAACAGAAGATTTGAATGATAATGCTAACCAAGTTTACAACGCATTTCTTGATAGACGCTTTACAGAAAATGATAACATAATATATTCATCCATCACCTCAACACCGACATTAGCGGAATTAAGGACCGCGGTTCAGGAATCAACCACCAGCCGTTTCGTCCTTTTTTATCTTCTTGGTAATGTTGTCATTAATTCTTCAGGTCCGGAATTTATCCTCAGTGGTACGGAGACAATCAGTACAAAGGATCTGCGCTCGCTTCTTGAAACTGTTTCCAAAGACGCTCAACCACTTCTTATCATGGATACCCCCTATGCAGGGAACTTCAAAGCACCTCTCGAAGCTCAGCTGGGTGCACACATTTTTTCTTGTCAGCCAGGGTTTAGAACCATTCAAACTGGTGTGAATGCATTCACTCATTGGTATACATGCGAAGTTAACAAGGGATCGGCTGGAACATCATCTTTCGGAGGAGCATTGGCGGCCCCCATATTCATGTTATCGAGGATGTCTCCTTCGACATGGAGCATCCCCCAAACACCAACATCCAATCGCGCCACGCTTGAACCCTACGCCTCGCTCCAGATCGGTTCAGCATTTACTCCGCCACGTTCACTGATCAAAGACCGGATCTCTCCGAGAATTGAAACAGTAACTTCATCGAAAATCTATCCGGAGGCGAACACAACCGCGTTACAAGCCTATGTGACTGATCTTCCTTTTGATCTTCCGGTAACCGTCTCTGTGGATGTCCTTCATCCGAATGGCTGGACCGAAACAGTTCAACTTATTCCGACTAAAGAGAACACTCATCTCTATGCTACATTAATCCATACCATTCTCCCTGGGCAGACCATATTAATATACACAGCTCAAGACTCCTCTGGTAATCAAAGCCAAGCCGTATCAAGTGTAGAAGTTCAAGGATTACCTCTGGATGCAGCTCAGATACTGCATTTACTTGACAACCTTCCCAATTGGAGTGAATACGACTTGGATAGTCTTCTTTTCTGGATGCAACTCAGGTGGCACCAATGAGCCGTTTCAAATGTCTTTTCTCGATTGCCTTGATTGTGTGTTCCGGATTTGGTTATGTCTCTGCTCAATCAGATGCTACAGATGTACCGAAACGTCAGCGCCGCATAAGCCCCATTGAAAGCGAGATCTTTCTGGGTGATTGGTGGGATTACTATAACCGTGCCATCAGGCGTTTTGATGCGGGCGATCTACAAGGAGCAGAAGCTGATCTTAAGGAAGCTCTAAAATTCAACGATGATGAGAATCCACGAGCCAGAACCTACGGTGTTCATTTTCAAGAATATTTCCCCCATGCTGAACTGGGAGCTATTTTATACGAGAGTGGCCGTTACTGGGAAGCGGTTCCAGAACTCATGCGCTCACTCAAGATTGTTCCCCTGGAACAGAGCCGTTTCTACCTCCATGAGGCCAGACGTCAAATAGCAATAAGAAGTCCAATCGACAAGAGACTCCCCTCTATTCGAATCACGGATCCACCAACTGGTCTCGTTACGAATAAGACCCGTATCAGGATCAAAGGCATTGCGGAGGATGACCTTTTTATTGATAAGATAATTGTTGGAGATCAACCCATTCACGTAGACAAAGCCAATTCAAAGGTAACCTTTGAAACAGAAATACGATTACCCCATGAAACGAATCACATCCCAGTTACTGTTTATGACCTTATTGGACAGCACCAGACAGAGATCTATACTGTCATCGTCGACAGCCAAGGACCAGTATTCTTATTTGATACAATCCAACTACTTCAAGGAGACACATTCGCTCATCTCGTTGGAAAAGTATATGACCGTAATGTAATCTCAGAAATATATGTCGAGGGTTTAAAGATTCAAACTCACGGTGTTGAGAGCGAGGCAGTGGATGTGACCGTACCAATCGCACCAGGTCAAAAAGAGATCAGTTTGGTCCTCAAAGATGGCTTTGGGAATATAACTGAAGCTCAACCGCCCTTAAGGCAACGGGTAGGCGCAGTCTCCCCCTCAAAGGGACTCATTCGAACCGCATCTGTTAACACATCACCGGAGCTCATGATGGCATCCACTCAGTCCGGCCCAAGTATAGAAATTAAAGCTCCCCTCAATGGTCAAAAAGTATATGATGATGAAGTATTGATCGAAATGGAGGTTACTGATTCCATCGGTGTACAATCCATAGATGTAGCTGGAAAGCCAGTTGACCTTCCCGAGGAAAAGGACAAAAGATGCATAGTAAGCATTGCCGTCGAACTTATCAAGGATGGAACCCATACTTTAAATATTCATGCAGTTAATAAGAATGGCAATGAAGGAAATCAATATATAACTTTGAATTACACCGATCTCAAAGATCTCAAGAATATGGTCTGTCAACAAGCTTCTTGCCCAACCAACATGGGTATAATGCTTAATGACTTCACCGGTGTCAACAATGATGAAGCCAAAGTGTTAGCGGATAAAATATTTCATGCGCTACTATTTAATGAAGATCTACAATCTCGTTTTTCTGTATATACTCAAGCGAGTTTATCCGCGGCGATTAGGGATCAACGCTTGGATGAAAGTCCGCTAGTTGATAAGCGCTACAAGCAAGCCGATGGAAAAATTGTGGATATCGTGCTGCAAGTGGATGCGGAGATAATTTCCAGAAATTCCACATTTGAAGTATCGCTCATAGTGACGGAATTGAGTGGCGGAAAAAATAATGATACCTTTCAATGCTACCGGCGGAATGACGACGATAATGCAATCGAAGATACCGCGCATTCTCTAACTGTAGCGCTTCTACAGAGTTATCCCAAGCTGGAAGGAACAATTATAGGAGCACGGCACCTTCCTGTCACATCATTATCCGAAATCGATGGCGTAAAAAGAGGGATGGAAGTCGTGACATACAAAAAAGATGAAAAAGGATACCTTTATCCATATCGGACAATGGTCCTACGGGAGGTTACCAAAAAGGATTCACTGATTTCAACCAGTATGAAAGACGTCAGTGATGACATCCCCAATCTTGAGATTGGTGACCGTTTGGTCACACGGTAGGAGACCATCCAACCTTGCGAACCGTAACGCTTATTGGAATCATTCTGTTGGCGTTAATCCTCACGAAAGAGGCGTGTGCTCAGCAAGGTGGCATCGACTCTGAATTCGCGGGCGCGGGTGCCCGGCCTCTCTCGATGGGGGGAGCTTTCCTGGGCTTGGCCGATGATTCAACGGCGGCGGAATTTAACCCGGCAGGCATCCGGATTTTACGACGGCCCGAGGTTGCACTCCAAGCAACCCACACCTTTGAAAAAAGAGATGAATGCTTGCCTATCACCAGCTTAGAAAATGGTTACGGCATACGCGGGGAGGAGACGAACCAATGGAGCACGCCTTCCTTTGCGAGTTACGTTCATCCCGGCCAGAAATTCAGTTGGGCAATTTCCCAACTCACAAATATCGATTTCCAACATGAATTCAATGATACATCCTCCATCAACGGAACTTCAAAAGGATTGGATTCCTATACGGAGGCAACAAACAATACCTTTGGTGTGACATTCGCAACGGATATCAAACCACGTCTTCATATCGGAGTGACGTTGCGCATGAACAGGTTCAGTTATCAGTATGATGAAATGATGTATGACCAATCGCAATATACCAATCCCTACAGAGTCGAAAAGGAATTTACCGACTGGTCTCCAAGCATCAATATCGGTCTTCTGTGGCGTGCGGCAAAGAAGTGGTCCTTTGGCACGGTATACAAGAGCGGGCAATCTGTTGAAACAGGAAATGTCAAGACATCACTCCCGCGGACATTCGGCATTGGAACCGCTTATCAACCCAACGACCGCATCCGGATCCTTGCGGATGTAGACTACATTACATGGTCTGACTTCGATTCAATTACTTCAGATGACTTCATTAGAAATGATGTCATGCGGTATCACCTGGGTGGCGAATACCTTTTCTATCTCGAGGAGGAACGTGCCTGGTTCGTACGCGGCGGCCTTATGCACGAAGACTCCAATGCCATCTACTATGATAGCGATTACAATTGCTATCTCACACCCGGATACCCAGAGGAGGACCCACGGAATCATGTCTCGTTGGGATTAGGAATGGCTACCGACAAATACCAGATTGACTTGGCGGTGGACCAGATCCTGAACGGTAGCACAGTGCTCATTTTGTCAATGATCAAGTACTTTTGAATCACCTCTACCCACTCTCCAGTGAATTTTTCCCCGGCCAACACTCACTAGGAAAGGACCTCCTGAGCACCGTACTTTTTAACAGTCCTTAAAAAGTGTTGCAAACCCCTTTGTAGGAGATGTAAAATTGTATCCATTGGTACCGGTAATAGATTTGCTTCCGGTACAATATCTACTCACCACAACTTGCGATTGCCTGTTTCCGTCAGTCCTTTTTTCTAAGGAGGGAAATCATGAAACGGCATTTGCGGTTAAACTATCTCCCACTGATTCTCCTCACTCTTTTTTCTGTCCCGCTTCAAGCCACTGACCTCACCGCAAAAGCGGGGAATGGAGTGGTTCATTTGAACTGGACTCGGAACACTGAGCCGGATATAGAGGGTTACCGGATCTATTACGGGCTTGCTGCTGGTCTTTACAATGGGACTGGGGCAACTCAGGGACCATCACCCATAACCGTATCACTAGGAATGCTGCTTAATCCGGCGCAACCTGCCTACTCCATATCGGGTCTTGCTAGTGGATCAGAATGGCACTTCAAGGTATATGCGATGACCGGTGGAGTGGAAACCGATCCTTCTTTCGATGCGGTCATCAATGCCTATGGATGGGGACGACTCGATGGGAATCTGCTACAAAATCCCAGCTTCGAAGACGGGAATTTGGTGTGGTTTCCAACTGGATTCTGGCAACCGATGCCTCCTTTACGGATTGTCACCGCTTCCCTTGACGCGAACATTAGGTTATCTGGAAACAAAGCCCTCAAAATCTCCAGCCAAATTCCGGCCGGTAATGGTGTCTATCGATTATCGGCCTCTCAAACCCCACCGGGTAAAACCCCGGACACTGATTACCTTGTCCGCTTCTGGGCAAAAGCAATCGATGCCCAGTACGGTTGTTTTGGTTTGATTTTGAATCTTGATGATAACTGGAATCAACGCTTATATGCGCGCGGTGGAACATATGAGTGGACACAATTCGCGAGGGTTTACAACACCGGACCCAAAAATAAATTCGAAGTCAGCCTCCTCTGTGAAGGAACCGGGACAATGTGGATCGACGACATCGAGGTGATCCAGATTTCAGGAGCTGGCTTGAATCCACCTTTTCCAGAAACCTTCCAGAGGTACAATCTGAATCCAATCCTTGATACCGGTTCCGCCGGTTCTCTTGATCAATCTGGTGTGTACAACCCGGCTGTTCTCCACGATGTAAGCGAGGGTGTGAAAAATTCAACGACTGATGAATACAAGATGTACTATTCCATGCACGATGGAACCAATGTGCGCATTGGACTGGCCACATCACCCGACGGTTACACCTGGGCGAAATACAGCGGGAATCCCGTTTTGAACCTGCCGGGAACCGGAACATGGGATGATACACATGTCAATCCAAGTAGTATCTTAAAGGCCGGCTCGATCTATCACCTTTATTATTCGGGTTATAAGAGCCCCACATGGCAGATCGGACATGCTACCTCCAATGATGGATTCACATGGACACGTGATCCATCAAATCCCGTGATATCCACCGGTAACGAGGGGGTGTTTGTGAGCAGTCAAATTCAATACGGAAATGTTGTGTATGAAAATGGCGAATTCAGAATGTGGTATTCAGCCCATGATCCTGGCTCAGGAAAGAATTTCATCCTCTATGCGACCTCACCGAATGGATCGGTCTTCACGCGCCATGGGGTTGTTCTGTCTCCGGGTGGATTGGGCGATATGGACTTGACTGGCTGTACCGGCCCAGTAGTGCTGAAACTTCCGGATAAAACCTATACAATGTGGTACACGGGCAGTTCAACGCTCGGAAACACAGGTTGTTATGCCACTTCTCCCGATGGACTGAACTGGACTCCGGTTGGTGGAGCAATCTCCCCGACCTATCTGGGAGGTTCGAGTTTCGATTCTGTCCAGACCAATCCAGCATCTGTCCTACTGACCGATGACCTCTTGAGAATGTGGTATCACGGTTACAACGGGACCACCTATCGAATCGGTCTGGCTGAAGCAGCTTACATTCCTTCGGGCTCACCCACGTTAACACCCACCGAAGTTACCCCGTTCCCCACGAATACCCCAACGCTGACACTAATACCCACAAATTCTCCGACTGAAACTCCAACTGTCGAGACACCAACGCCAACTGCAACTCCAACCAAACTGCCACCGACATCAACACCAACGCCACTTTCCATATCCGGACGTGAGATTTTCGAGTCTGGAGATGCGTTGATTAACTTCAATTACTACCCCGATGGAACGGCCGTTAACGGAGCAAATCCCAATCCCTACATGGCGGCCACCTATCTGATCGATCAATTCGCATCTGTCGGCGTGCGTTTTCACTCGATCCGGGACACCTACTCCGGAACAGTTCTAACCGGCATTGGTGTTGGCGTCATCTATGCTCCCAACAACATGATTCTCGGAATGGTGAACACGATCGCATTGAATGGTAACAGCACGATCGAAGTCCAGTTCGATGAACCTGTGAAACGGGCGGGACTCATGCGCCGGTATTATTTGGATTATGCCGGTGGCAACACCGCAGTCACCAAATTCTTTGACCAATCAGGAAGCCTCATCAATTCGATAGTCACCTTTGTGGATGGTGCGTTTGTATCTCTTGAGGTACCGGAAGGTCAACCGGGCATCAAGCGGATCGAGGTAACCAGTAGCAAACCATTGTACGATACTCGAGGCGAAGGTGGGGTTGATGACCTCATGTTCAGTCAGGTGGGAAGCATGACCATCCCCGAAGTGCTTCAATATAGTCCGCCGGTAACCCCCACGCCAACACCCGTCTTTGATGTGGCGCCGAGTCCTTCTCCAGATGGCTGGATTGATTCTAGAGACCTTCTTATATGGACCGGCGCGATCCAGTCTGGTACAGCAGAACAAAGCATCCTTTTCGATTTCTCTCGTTGGTGGCATATGAACGTTCAGTAGAAAAACGATAAGTTCCATCCGTTTTTCATTGTTGCAGGCCTGGGTATAACCATTGAGGAGGCTTGCCAGGAAGGTCGAGAGTGAGTTCATTCGCTTGCGTGAAATCCTGTGAGTGAACAATTCAGTCATGCTGTACAACCGGATAAGTCCGGTGCTCCAGAAAACAATCCAATCGTGATGCACCTTTCTGCAGCATTTAGCATTGGCTTAAAAACCGTCACGCGAGGGGCAAGCCAAAGAAGTAGTATCGCTCCACCGGGAAGCGATTCATCTGGCATGGAAGAACGACTCCCTTTAACTCGAGAAATGTGATCCCATAGTTTCTGACCCGCTCTATCGACAGATACACGAAGATTATGGAGAATCCCTAACCAGGATGACAAATGAACGCCCTTTTTCACTTGAAACCCCTGAGAGCATTGTTCTTGATTTCGAGTTAGCGGGCCCAGGGACTCGTCTGTGCGCGGCGCTGGTTGACATGATGCTCATCGCTATCTTGTTCGCCGCGGTCTTTATTGTGTGGACACTAGCAGCGCATGGGCTTCCCTTCTGGGTAGAGAACAACGATGGTTCAATGGACTGGCACGATTGGAGGGTGGCTATCCTCCTCATCGCGGTATTCCTCATCTTCTCCGGATACCATCTCTTTTTCGAAACACTATGGAGGGGACAGACTCCGGGGAAACGTCAACTGGAGATCCGAGTCATCCGTGATGATGGGACTCCCATGTCGGGCACGGATGTTCTGGTCCGGAACCTTATCCGGATCGTGGACTTTCTTCCGGTGTTGTATGCCCTGGGCGGTGCGGTCTGCCTTCTACACCCAATGCACAAGCGTCTCGGTGATCTCGCGGCGGGAACAATCGTGGTCAAGGAATCCGAAGCCGATTATCGTGGAATGACTGACAAGCAGTACCTATTAACGGAAGCCGCCATTCCCAGCGGAAGGATTGACCTGACTCCAGAAGAACAACAAATCCTGTCTGGATTTCTCAGGCGTCGCGAAGAACTCCTCTGTGAAGCGCGTGAGAGACTGGCCAAGAAACTGGCGGAGCCTCTTTTTGAGAAGTACGGGGGTTATTACGGTGATCCGGAGTCCTATATTGAGCGGCTCCTGAGTGGAGAGTGGTATGAGGAACCAGGGTCATGAAAACAGATCGTTTATCTGAAGAACGGCAGCCAGTTTGGGACCAGCTCTCGTTGCTCCTGGATAGCCTGCAGAAACGTGGTCTGCACCGGACACAAGCCGGTGATATTCAAGAAGTTCTCAGATTGTACCGTGAGACCACGGCCGACCTTGCGCGGTTGCGTGTTCTGAAGGCCACCCCCAGCCAGATTACCCGGGTGAACCGTTTAGCGGCACGCGCGCATGGTTGGATCTATCGCCATGGAAAACGTTCTTGCTTCTCGTTGCGTCATTTCTTTCTCGTCCACATTCCCAGGTTGTTCAGGGAGAACTGGCATTTCACCTTTGCAAGCTTGGTCTGCTCGGTTCTATTCTTTGTGCTTTCGTTCGGAGTGGTTAGTGAACACCCAGAGATTGCCGCGGATATTATGGGGGGCTTGGATGAGGAATTTTATGGGGAAAAGACAGCCGCCGACATCGTGGACCGGTTCCGCCAGACACCCTCAGTGATTTTATCGGCTGCGGTAACCACCAATAACATCAAGGTAGCCTTAGCGACCTTCGCTCTAGGCATCACCTTCGGGATTGGGACAGTCTACATGCTGATCGTGAATGGAACCATGTTGGGAGGGTTCGCGGGGGCCTTCGCGCAAAGTGGATCTGGAGGTGTCTTCTGGCTGACCATTCTTCCCCATGGGGCCCTTGAACTCAGTGCGATTGTGGTAGCGGGAGGAACTGGGCTCATGATGGGATATGCGCTCTGGTGTCCGGGAAGAAGAACCCGTGTACAGGCTTTACGGGAGGAAGCAGCCCACGCTGTCCAAATCGCCATCGCGCTCATTCCGGCCTTCCTTGTGGCTGGATACTTCGAGGGATTTGTAACTCCGAGCAGTTTGATACCACCTGAGGTTAAGGCAGGTCTGGGCGTGATTCTGGCACTGCTTTTCTGGGCTTACCTTATTCTGGGTGGAGCTTCCTCAGAACCTACGGTTCCGCTTCAACCACAGGTAGTGCTCGATGAGCTTGGGAGATAGGGTTTCTGGATCCGTTTCCAGCACATCGACACCCGAATCGCGCATTTTCTTAAGCGCCAATGAGCGTTCATTAAGTAACCCAATCCCCACAGCCTTGGAAAAGCAGTCATCGGTGTTGGCGGGAGCTTCATCAACCAGTGCCTGGAGCTCCTGGTTCTTTAGAGTAACACAGATGGGAAGGTGTTTCCTGGCGAAGCGAGCACTATATGCGAGCAATACTGAGGATGAGTACGAGTCCAACAGGTCGGTGAGGATAACGATGAGCGACCGTTTCCGGTGCTGGAGAGCCAGGAAACGGCAGGCCATCCCATAATCCGGCTCAACCAGTCTGGCCTCCAGGCGGTAGAGAGCCTCAGTGACACGTGGCAAGGCAGTCCGTCCCTTCGTGGGGGGTACATAACTCTCGATCCGGTCACTGAAGGCCACGAGCCCCACCTGGTCGCCCTGCTTCATGGCGGTATAAGTGAGTAACAAGGAGGCATTGATAGCATAATCAAGGCGCTGCATCTTACCGGTCTCTGTAGCCATGAGTCTTCCACAATCTAGAAGAATAAGAATGTTCTGGCTTCTGTCGGCCTCGTAGTTGCGTGTGATCATCCTTCCACGCCGGGCCGTCGCCTTCCAGGCGATGTCACAGGGATCATCGCCTGGAACATAATCCCGTAGGCTCTCATACAACCCTCCCCGTCCCCGGTCACGGGTGGTGGTGAGACCGAAGGACAGCAAGCGGTGCCGTTGGAGAGCCACTTCATAACGAACCAGATGGGTTGCATCGGGATAGACCTTGACCGTATCACGTGCGTGGAGACAAGTTTGTTTCTCTGATAGCCCCAGGGGAGACAAGCAACGGATAGAGATGTTACCGAATTCAAACAAACCCCGCTTGCATGGACGGATGCGGCGCGTGATCCCGGCTACGGACTGAGCTGCAATGCGGCCACTCATAACGGGCAGATCGCATGTCAATTCACCTGGCAGATCCTCCGTGATTTGGAAGGAGATCGTCCGGCGGCTGTGATTGAGGAGATGCCAGAGAATCTCATTATCTCTCCCCAACGAGAGAGTGGGGGGTACTGACCGCCGGACCTCAAATTGGCTGGGGCTTGGGACAACCAGGAAATCGAGCAGAAGGATTATCAAAAGGGCCACATCATAGGCCATGACCGCGGCCAGTGCGGTGGTTACCGGGAAAACAAGTAGCACCGGTGCTGGTAGCAACAGAAACAAGATGAATTTCCGGCTCGGGATAAGCCTCATAGGCGTGGAACTTCGGTCCGCTCAAGGACTTGTTGTATGCACTGATCAGGACTGATCCCTTCGATCTCCACCTCTGGGTTCAGGACAATACGATGCCGTAGAACCGGTGTGGCGAGGTTACGGATATCATCTGGCGTCACATAGTCTCTACCCTGCAGCACCGCCATCGCACGTCCCGCCTCAAGAAGCCTGACTCCAGCCCGTGGGCTGCCACCCAGCAGGATCGACTGCAGACGGCGTGTGTTCCGGATGATTCCCGCGATATAGGTCATCACCTCTTCGGAGGCATGAATCCCTCTGACAGCGGCCCGCATCTGGCTTAACTCAGAATAATTCACCTGCGATTCGATCATGTAGGTCTCCAACCGGTCCGCGTCAAATCCCTCCTGATAGCGGCGGAGGATTTTCACTTCTTCGCTGCTGTCCGGAGGATAACCAACCAGGACCTTGAACATAAAGCGGTCGAGCTGCGCCTCGGGGAGGGGGTAGGTTCCCTCATATTCGATGGGATTCTGGGTGGCAAACACGGTGAAGACCTGGCTGAGAGGGTGAGTGGAACCATCGATGGAGACCTGCTTCTCCTGCATCGCCTCCAGGAGCGCCGATTGTGTCTTGGCCGGTGCGCGGTTGATCTCATCCGCCAAGAGGAGGTCGCTGAAGATGGGTCCTGGACGGAATTCGAATTCCTGCCGGTCCGGGCGGTAGACACTCACGCCGAGAATGTCGGCGGGCATGAGATCGGGAGTGAATTGAATTCTCTGGAACTGCCCGCTGACCACGCAAGCCAGAGCGCGCACTAGCAGGGTTTTCGCGGTCCCCGGCGGTCCCTCGAGTAGCACATGTCCTCCCGACAGAAGAGCCACCACGACCTGGTCGAGGGCCTCATCCTGCCCGACAATTACCTTGGCAACCTCCGCTCGAATCGCGGCGGTCTTTTCAATGAGAAACGGTGTTTCCATGCTCGATCTCTTTCATCACACTGTGAATTTTGCTAATCCATTCCAGTAACTCGGCCTTCCCGGAGGGTGTGTCCACGATATTGAAGAACGCGCTGACTCTTTGGGCCTGGGCTAAGTCCATGTGTTTCTCTAGTGCTTTCAAAAGCGTGTGGCCGTCCGTGTCCGCAGCCAGACCCAGAGCCTTGAGAACACCCCGCCGGTAGTGTTCATGCAAGATGGGGAAAACCTGCTCCACAGCTCCACGGGAGCCACTCAAGAGTCGGCCAGCGGCAATAGCATATTCGCTCTGGCGTCTACGATTCCGGTGTGGGAGGTCTTCGGGTTTGCCAAACCGGATCGAAAACGCGAAGAGCGCCACCAGACCCGCCAGAGCTGCCTGGGTCAATCCCCATCCCCAACGATCCGCATAGATCAGTTTGATGACCGCGAACCAGGATGGGTCACGCTCCACAAATCCATGGTGGTATTCATCGAAGCCGATCACCCTGCTCATATCATCTCCCCCCAGTTCGCGAGCTAGATTGACCGCCAGAACAATGTTGTCGCCCTCGGAGATTCCCAGGTTGGAGAATGGATACGTATCAGCCAGCGCCAGGATGAGGCCTCCTCCAATTTTCACCCGGAGCCCAGCCAATCCATCCTCATCCCGCCAAAGTGGCTCAGGTTCGGCCCCCGTGAGTTTTCCGGTGGTTGGACTTTCCACCACAAAACGGACCGAGGGCCGTGTGATCACCCTCGAAACTCCCTCGAAAAGAGGGTCTCCGGCGGTGAGGTGTTTATCCGCCTCAATCACAGTATCCGCGGAGATGTCCCCCTTGAGAGATTCCAAATCCTTTAGGTTGAACCATCCCACATTCTCAGAACACTCCCGCGAGCATTGCGAAACCTCCCCACTCGCCACAAGCAGGAGCCGGCCGCCAGCGGTCACCCATTCCTTCAGCTGTTCCCAATCATCCTCCGTCAGGCGGATGGTGGGTTTCATCAGCACCATCGATTCAATCTCCTCCAGGAGCAGCGGGGAGTAGGGCTTCCGCAGGCGTGTCACGTGATAGCCAAGCTGTTCCATGGTGAGATAGAGAGCCTTGGTACCGTAGGATCGATTAAGCAAAGTGGAGGGGGGTTCTTGGATATGCCCCTGTTTCGGTGGTGGCATAAAGAACCACGCGACCAGACCCGCCAGAAGGCCCAGCGCCAGAAGACAGCTGAATAGAAGAAGGTCAGACCTTTGTGTTGAACTCGGTGCCATTCCGGGTGATCCCGTTGAGTGCTTCCATCAACTTATCACAGCGGTCCTTATCAGCGGACAGCTGACCATAGAGCACGGGTTCGGCAAGGTGACTGAAAAACCTGAACGCCTTCTGATCTTCCGGAAAGCGGACCAGTTCCTGGAGATAGCTTCCATTCGTCTTGAAGGGCCGGCGGATGATGCGCCCTTCCTGATCAAGGCGAAGGATCGCGCTAACCATCAAGTAACGAATGGCATTGGACCAATCAGCCTCCCGTATCAACCTGAGCGCCTCGGAATAGACACGGCCATAGTCTTGATCACGAACCCCAAGGATCTCATCCTGAGGTGTCTCCCGGCTCCCTTTTCGAGCCACCTTTCCTCCCATCATGGGGCTGAATGACTGATAGAGCCAGTAAACGAAGTGCCCCAGGATAGCCAACGCACCACCGATCAACCAGAACCAGAAGGCCCAGCCCAGCCACTCGGGCATGGGGCCAATCCGGTCATCCAGCCATTGGAGGAAGGACTCAATCCAATCCTGGAAACGCTTGAAAAGGGGGGATTGTTGCTCGCGGAGGTCACGAAACTCCGCTTGTGATAGAACCTCCCTAAGCACACGCTGGGCATCCGTGTGATAGGCTGACAGAGTGACTGGTTGGGAAACCGGGGCCACTTCTCCCGTCACTTCATCAGCCAGAGCGGACATTCCAGGCGCAAGCCCCACAACCAGAATACAGATCCATGCTGCGCTCATGCTTCTGGTTGTACACCACCTCCCACGGCCATGGCCAAGCGCTCGAGATCAAAGCCCTCCTTGCGGATACGCAGATCATAATAAAGCAGGACCAGCGGTGCGGTCTGCAATGGCAGCAGTAAACCTGTCAAAAGTGTGTAGGCGAGTTCGGCCAGAGCAGGATGTGGCCAGGGGATGAACGCGGCCCCAATAAGAAGGATGAACATAATGATCGAGACCAGAACCATCACCACCAAGCCAAGACCAATCCCCTTACGAAGGTTTCCTTGCATCAGTTCCTTTGAACGGCTGAGTGAATTTCCAATGGAGGTATCCTCCAGCATGGCAACAATGGTCGCCAGCATATACCAAAGGGTGAAGAAAATGCCTGGAACAATGCAGAGCAGATATCCGATTATGGAAATGATCGAGACGGCAAGCTGCACTACGATCATCTTCATAAGCCTCTTCTTTGCCCGGTGGTAGGATTGAGCGGCGGTTTGTTCCTCCCCCAGATATGCCGCGGAAATGTTCTGAATAATGGCGCCGATGCAAAGCGGAAAAACGACGACCACGAAGAGGAAGTAACCGAGTACGCCGAGTAGAATGTAAATCAAGCCTTTCAGTCCCCCACCGGCATTGGGTGAGGTCTCGGCGGGGGCCGGGTTTTCATCGCCGAAAAGATCCGTTGTTTCCTCCGCCTGGAGAGCCCCAGTTTTGTCATCCGGAAAGAGATTACCCTTGACTATCTCCAATCCCGCCATGGCCAGTGAATAGGGGATGTAGACACACAAGGCGATGGTTACGAAGGTGAGAAAACGGGAGCGGTACAGCCGGAAAGTGGTGTCGAGGATATCTCCAACTCCCATAGGCCGAAGTTCATAGGCCGCCATAAGTCTGCCTCCTGAAGAAAGGATGGGAACGATGAATACAGACAAGGAATATCAGAATAGAACCCGGCTTTCAATGGGCATCTACATAGCAGAAAGAGACAATTTTCAAGGTCTGTTCACATGGGATGTATGAGGAGATGGGAGGCAAAGGAAAAGAATCCTTTTGCCCCACCTAAGCATTCCCACGCCAAAGACTATCTCGACTTAAAAGTCGTTTCAAACTGATTCACTTCACCTTCGGATCCGTCCCTCGGAAAACCTCGATGCCATCAGGAATTCCATCTCCATCTGTGTCCGGGTTCAGTGGAAGAGTCTGGTACTGGTTGACCTCCAAGCCATCGATGCAGAAGTCTCCATCGGTGTCCATAACGTTGGGATCGGTGCCTTGAGCAACTTCCTCTTCATCGGTGAGACCGTCACGGTCAGAGTCGGGGGAGGTGAGGAAGGGTTGGAAATTTATGATACCTGGACCGTAACCTGGATCGTTTCCATCTGTAATGATAGTAGATCCGATTTCGTTCACGTTATTCGAACTCCACCAGTTGTATCTGGCGTCCATGCCATATTCACTGACGTTGATTATGTAAGTTGCAAACGGGATAAAGGAGTTATGATGTATGGAAATTAGTGAGTCGGCATTATGTATATCTGCTCCAACTCCCAGTCGGTTATTGAATGTGTTGTTCTCAATTCTTGCTATAGTCGGTCCCTCATTGAGATTATCCAAAGGGTTTCCTGGTATCGTTATACCTGCAGCACGAGTTGTGCTTTCAAAGTCATTGTAAAGAATTGTGAATTCATGGGTTGAGTTGGTTGTTGGTGCGTCGATGCACTCATTCCATGAATCACCAAAGTAACATCCAATAACCCAACCGGACCCATTTCTACCCGTTGCCAAATGGTCATGAAAAAGTGTTCGAGATGTAAGTCCTTCATTACTCTCCGATCCGCCATGTTCATTGTTCAATATGATGCAATAATCAATCACACCCCCTTTACTTATACCATACGATCTCCAATCGTATGGCGTTGGTAAGGACAGAGTTGAAGTTACTGAGGAATCCGAGCAAATCATAATCGGACTCGCCTCAGTACCACGAGCAAGCATAATTCCGATGTAAAGTGTGGAGAAGCCATTCGTGTACTCTGGTGTACGGACAAGAGACTGGATTTCTCCCCCTGGGCCTGGGCTTAGTTCAAACGCATTGTGAAGTTCTTCAACCATTCCGCCGGTGAGTGCTTTCCCATAGAGATCATTTTGGAATGAAGATACGAGGACTATAGTGCCTGGGAGAATCCTGAGTTGGTTAAAAACACAAGACCCAGTCACATAAATAATATCCTCATTGTCCCCCCAGATGATATCCTGCTTAGAACTCCATCGTTTGTCTGAAACATAACGTATTCTATATGTGGTTTTACCAGGATAATTCCCAGATCCAAGGGGGACTTCTATAGTCACAACATCAATTGGGAAAAGGGCTGCGTGTGTGACTCCATCGTCGTATGGATAATCAATTGCCAACCGATGAGCACGGGCTGCGTCAATAATCGCCTGATAACTCTCCCGTTTCCATTGTGGCTGGGTCACATCCGGTACCCTCGGATCCAACATCACCCGGGCAACTTCCCGTTCGAGGTCAAATGTCGTCGAGTTCCTGAATTCCTCCTCAATTTCCTCCCGGAAATGAGCGAGGCCGGTCGGAGTTGGCGTCTGGGTGATTGTAAAAGTGGGAGTCACTGTCGGGGTTTTGGTGCTGGAGGGTGTAAGAGTCCGGGTTCCTGTTCTAGTTGGTGTGGCGGTGGCGCTTTGTGTGGGTGTAAGGGTTTGAGTCAAGGTCCGTGTGGCCGTCTTGGTCGGAGAGTCGGTAATCGAGGGGGTTTGGGTAGGAGTCAGGGTGAGTGAAGGCGTTGGAGTATTTGTTGTGGTTCCACTCGGTGTCATTGTGACCGATGGGGTGCCGGTGGGAGAGGGTGTGAATGTCAGCGTGAGAGTGGGTACAAGCGTGTCAGTGAGCGAAAGGGTTGTAGTGAGAGATGGGGTCAGCGTAGGGGTAATCGATGGCGCTGGTGTGACCGTCGCCGTCCAGTTGGGGATGTAGATATCCCGCTCTCCCCACCCACTAAGGAAGAGCAACACATCCCGCCCATCAATGGTTCCATCCTTGTTGAGATCCATACCGGGAAGGTCCACAGTTGGTGTTGGTGTCTGCGCAAAGACCCCACTTGCCAATAGAGCAATCCAGAATGGAAGCAAGAAGGCATGGCGCATATAAATTCTCCTTGAGGAGGTGGGGGACCTCTCCGCACTATCGAGACGAGTTGCCTCTGATGGCCCCCAGTCTCGTAACAAGGCCGCATAGGTGAGAGGGATTATAACCGATTCAGCGGTATGGAAAAGCGTTCATTATGCAATCTTTGTATGCGGATTTCAGTCGGCCTGGAAAGCCAACAGGTAATGGGATAATCGAGGCGTTCAACGCTCGCTTCAGGCAGGAGTGCTTGAACCAGCATTGGTTCTTGTCCTTGGAGGATGCTCGAGAGAAGATCGAGACATGGCGAATCGATTACAACGAGATACAGCCACATGGTTCCTTAGCAGTCCGTTGAATAACTTGAAGTTCTGGTTGCACCGTGGATTCCCGCCTTCGCGGGAATGACGATTTCCAAGGGATTTCGCTTATTCTGTCATTCCCGCGAAGGCGGCTCCATGGTCACGCTCTTTTTCAACAGGCTATTGGGGAACCAAACGCCTGGTGAATTCGCCCGGCTTGGGCCGGGAGCAATGGCCCTGGGGAAAAAAATCACATTTAGATTGGACCCAAAAAGGGGGGCGGTCCACTAGATTCAAATACCCTGCCAGGTCCTCTTGTTTGGATAGACCTTGTATTCGACTTTTTGTTAGTGGGGACTGAAGAGGGGAATCCGAGATCGTCAAATTCCACGATGGCAAAGAAAGGGGGAGTGAGTATGCTGCTAGAACTCACTCCCCCGAAAACATTGAAAGATTCTGTGTGAATACTCT
>CAYRBI010000013.1:0-43117 GCA_964422415.1 uncultured bacterium
GTGTATAAAGGTTCAGGAAAACAAACCTGACCTCCCTGTAACTGAAGGAGAAACGACATGACATACGTTGTCACGGAGCCATGCGTTGATTGTAAGTACGGGGATTGCGCGGAAGTCTGCCCGGTTGAGTGTTTCTACGAAGGCGAAGATATGTTGTACATCAATCCGGAGGAGTGCATTGATTGCGATGCCTGTGCTCCGGTTTGTCCGGTCGCGGCCATCTTCCCAAGCTCCGAAGCGGAGCAGGAATGGATCGATAAGAACGCTGGTTTCGATTTCGATGACAGCAAACGGGTGAGCGATAAGGCTTCGGTGACCCATGGGCCCAAGTGGGATCCTAAACTCGCCAATCCAGATTGAACTCACAAAAGGTAGTAAAGGTATCAAGACCCCCCTTCCTCGTCTGGAGGAAGGGGGGTCTTTCGTTAAAGGTAATCTTTGAAACGGAATAACAAACCATGGAAGCAGCCAGTACAAAAGAAACCCTTTCAGAACAAATCGCCACCTTTATTGGTATTGAGGATGTAACGGTTCTCTCCCTTATGGAGGTTCCAGTAGACAGCAAAATGGGCGACCTCGCACTTCCATGTTTCCGTCTGGCGGGAAGACTTAAACGGGCACCCAACCTGATCGCTGGAGAAATCGCACAATACATGAGCCATCCGCTCCCCTTGGGAGTGCAATCCATTGTGGCGGTGGGTGGTTATGTGAACATCCGCTTCGATCCTGCATTCCGTGGAAAAGCGCTTTTACAAACCATCCTTGATCTGGGAGAACGCTACGGATCAAGCCAGGAGGGAGCCGGGAAGACGGTTGTTCTGGATTACTCCTCGCCGAACATCGCCAAGCCATTCAGTATCGGTCATCTGCGTTCCACTGTAATTGGGCAGGCAGTAGCCAACCTGTTAACCTTCCAGGGGTACCAGTGTGTGCGGATCAATCACCTGGGAGACTGGGGAACTCAATTCGGGAAATTGATCGTGGCCTACAAGATGTGGGGTGGGGAGGTAGACCTTGAGGGTGGTGCTCCCATCAAGGCCTTGCTAGAACTCTATGTCCATTTCCACAAAGTCGCGGAGACCGATCCCTCACTGGAAGACCAAGCGCGTGAGTGGTTTAAACGACTTGAGGATGGAGATACGGAAGCAGTTGAAATCTGGACCCATTTCCGGGAGTTGAGCCTCCTGGAATTCCACCGGATGTATGAACGGCTGGCAGTGAGTTTTGACTCCTATGACGGTGAAGCTTTTTATAACGACAAAATGCAACAGGTGATCGACCGGTTGCAGGAAAAGGGACTGTTGATCGAATCCCGTGGAGCCAAAATTGTGGACCTCGAGCCCTATGGCCTGACTCCGCTCCTGATCCAACGCAGTGATGATGCTTCGCTATATGCCACCCGTGACCTGGCCGCCGCTTATTACCGTCACGAAAAATACCAGTTCCACAAAAACCTCTACTTCGTCGCAACCCAACAGAACGAACACTTCCGCCAACTCATCAAGACCTTGGAGCTTTTAGGCGAGCCATGGGCCAAAGACTGTGTACATGTGGCCTTTGGTCTGATCAGTTTCGCTGAGGGGACCATGAGTACGCGTAAGGGCAAAGTAATTTTTCTCGAGGATGTGCTTGATCAGGCGGTGGAACGCGTGGACCGGATCATTGCTGAGAAGAATCCAGATCTCCAGGACCGGGGGAAAGTGGCCGAGCAGGTCGGCATTGGAGCGATACGTTTTTATGACCTCTCACGGCGGCGGATCAAGGACTGGACCTTCGATTGGGACCGGATCCTCAACTTCGATGGCGAGACTGGCCCCTATGTGATGTACAGCTATGCCCGTCTGATGAGTATTCTCCGCAAGGGTGCCGAACGGGGATTATCACCCTACACAACGGCCATGGAATGCGATTTTTCTGCTCTCGACAACGATGAAGCCGCGGATGTCCTGCGTACCCTGGATTCCTTCACCGCTAGTGTTGCACGGGCCGCTGAGCAGTATGAACCCTCCATCATGACACAAGTCCTGGTGGACATTTCCGACCGTTCAAACCGCTTCTATAACATGCACCATGTACTGGTTGAGGATGAGCGTGTGGCGCGTACCAGGCTGCTGTTGATTGCCTGTGTGGCCGTACTCCTGCGTGTGGGATTGCATTTGTTGGGATTGGACGCACCGGAGGAGATGTAGGTCACTCCACCCGCAAGTTCAAGAACAATGTCCCATGAAAGAGAGGAGCCGGTTCAAAACCCTGGACCCAAGGTTGTTTCAAAATCTCCGTATTACGGTGCCACAGGAAAACCATGGGGGCTAGTTCCCGGATACGAAGGACAGCCTGCTGATAGAGCCGTCCACGGTTTTCGGGATCGCTCTCCTTACCCGCTTCGAGAATCAGACGGTCAGTCTCCGGGTCGGAGAACCGGGTCATGTTTGAGGAGGAGCCTGACAGGAAGAGCGGTGACAGGAAGTTGTCGGGGTCTGGATAATCCGCCCACCAGTTGCCAAAGAAGAGATCGAACTTGCCCTCCCGGCGCCAACTCGAATAGGTGGCCGCGTCAGTCTTGCGCAGATGGCAGCGAACCCCAGCCTTGGCCAAGTCGGCCTGGACGGCCTCCATCGCCAAGGTGATGGCCGAGTAACTCTCAATATACCACATCTCCAGATCAAGCCCTTGTAGGCATCTCAAAGCCTCTGGTGGAATCTCCCGTTTGGGAATGTCTTTTTCTGGCAAGTAGCCCAACATGTTATGTGGAATGGGACCCGTAGCGGGGGTGGCCCGGTCCGCGAAGATTGCCTCTAAAAAGTTTTCCGGGTGTATTACGGAAACCAGCGCCTGCCGGACCTGGAGCCGGTCAAAAGGTGGGCGGTGGCAGCCGAAGCCCAGATAGAAGATATTCAGTTCCTCAACACGGTCGATCTGTTTGGACCAGAACTCCGAATTCTTCCACTTGGCGGCTTGAGTCAAGGGCAGTGGCTGGATGATATGCAGTCTCCCCGTCTCGAACAGCGCGGCGGCGGAGAAATCCTGATACGAGACAATAAACTTCAGGTGCCTTAAGTAACGGTTGTGCCAGGGGTAATCCCGGTTCGGTGTGAATGTGATGTATGAATCATCTACACGTTCCTCGACCTCCCACGCGCCCAGCGCCTTGGGTGTCCGCCCATAAGCATCTCCCAGTTTTGCCACCACCTCCCGGTCCACGATTCGCGCGGCGGGCATGGTAAGCCGGGCTAATAGGGTTGCCGATGGATCCTGTAATTCGATCTCCACACAGTCTCCGCCACAGGTACGAATCCCACTGAGAGTCTCCGCGCTCCCATCTCGGACCTCTTCATATCCAGGAACATCCTTGAAGACCCAGGCATGAGGTGAGCCAGTTTTCTTTTGACATAAACGGGAAAAAGAAAAGGCTACATCTTCACCAGTTAACGGTCTCCCGGAAGGAAAGTGGAGATCAGGATGCAAGTGAAACCTTAACCCATGACGGCCATCCTCAAGCGGCTCCCAATGGTCAGCCAGCTCGCCTATGACACCACCATCCGAAGCGCACCGCACCAGCCCAGCATGGATCAGGCAAGCCAAGTGGCAATCCAAGGCACGGGTAGCGAATGCGGGATCAAGGTTGGCGGGATTCTCCAACGCGCGAATCGCGATTGTGCCGGTCGAGGCCGGTGGGAGTGGAGTGGGCGCTTGAGATGAACAACCCAGGAGGAAAAGGAGAATAGCTCCACATACTAATTGGGTCCTCCTCTTCAGTCCTCTGTATATATGAACAACGGTTCGCTCTGAACTCATTTCTGTTTCGATAAAGCTTGCCCCAGGACATTCAGGAATCCTCCAATCATCTGGAGAGTGTTCGAGTCCGGCATGGGGAGCCGGATATGTTGTTCACCTGTCACAGGATCTTTGGCCAGGAATTTCTGAGCAAGATCCACTACATTCTGGCTCCCGCTCCGTCCCCCGTCCCCCATAAAAGCGCGTCCGAATTGGTTCAACATCTCTGCCCCGGTGGAAATGACCTCCGACCAGCCAGGCGGCAGCCCAGCCTCACCGGCCGGTGAAACATCTTCTACATCCGACATTTCTCGAAGACTCGCTTCATCCGCTTCATTCGCGCCCATTTCATGGTCCACGGGCATCGGCTCGGGAATCCGCCCCGTCACTTGTTCGACCGATTCCATGAACCGCTTGAGTTTGGTTCCTCCCAGGGAGATGGTCTCTTGTCCGCCATCCAAAACACCCGCGAACAAGGATTTCTTGAAGGAAAGAACACTGAGCATCCCTTGTTCGATCGATCCCTGCGCCACCAAGTGAATCACACGTACGGGTTTCCGTTGTCCAAGCCGGTGAACACGCCCGATGCGTTGTTCGAGAACCGCCGGATTCCAGGGTTGATCGACATTCACCACCACTGAGGCATTCTGTAGGTTCAGACCGACCCCACCCGCATCCGTCGAGAGGAACAAGCGGCACTTGGGGTCACTCTTGAACCTTTCGATCAACCCTTTCCGATCTTTACTGGGGACACCACCATGGAAAAGCACATACTCCCAACCCCGTTTCGAGATGCGGTCCACAATCAGCTCATGAGCACGGAGCCACTGACTAAACACAACAGCTTTCTCATCGGGATTTTCGAGTACCTCCGAAAGGCAGGCGGTCAGTTCATTCATTTTGTCTCCAGAATCTGATGTTAGGTCAAGAAGATAGGTGCTATCACAAACCATGCGCATGTTCTGGAGGGCAATCATCAACCGCCTTTGGTCACCCTCGGAAAGAAACCCAAACCTGCGCCACTTGGTGGCGATCTTGCCAACAGCCTCCTGGTTTTCATCGTGGATATCCCTTTGCTGGGGTGTAAGGGGGATGAAGAAGGTCTTATCCATACGCTCAGGGAGCTCTTTCAAAACCTCTTCTTTCCTCCTGCGGAGTAGGATCGGGTTCAAGGTCTTCGAAATCGCGCCCAGATCACGGTAACCAATCACACGGCCATTGGAATCGGTCTCCTGGTGCCGGCTTAGGAAAAGGAATAGCGGTCCCAAACGGAAGCGATCAACGAACTCCACGATGGAGTGGAGTTCCTCTAAGCGATTCTCGATGGGAGTCCCGGTGAGAACAATAGCGTAAGGAGATTCAATGGATTTGACCGCTTTCGCCGCGCGCGTGGCCCAGTTCTTAATCCGTTGCGCTTCATCCAGGATGACTAGGTCAGGTTCCCACCGGCGAATTAGTTCGAGGTCGCGATGGAGTACATCGTAGTTGGTCACCTTGAAAAAGGTATTCTCGGTATAACGCATCTTGCGTTCTGTCAACGGCCCCTCGATGGCATGAACAGATCGATCGGTGAACTTCATGATCTCCTGACACCATTGGTGTTTCAGGGAGGTGGGGCTGATAATGAGAACCCTTTGGATCCCCACATTCCGGGCAAGGATCTCAGCTGCGGCGATGGCCTGAACCGTTTTTCCAAGCCCCATATCATCCGCCAGCAAGCATCTTCCAGCCTTTGCTGCAAACAATGCCCCTGCCCGTTGATAGGGATAGAGATGAGCCTTAACAATTCCGTCCAGTTTGGCGCTCGCTGGTCCTTGTGGGTAGGCCTTGTCCAGGACCTCGCATAAATGCCCGGCATCGCGGATCTGCGCGAGGTAGGAGAGCACATCATCATAGCAGCGCAACTCATGCTCTGGCGCGGTCTCATGGGCCTCAGTCAAGAATTGATCGATCCTACGGTGGGCGTCCGGCCTGAGTCTTCCCCGTGAGTCGAAGTATTCCAACGCCGTCCGCGATAATTCCTTCGGGCATTCACTCCCAGCCCTGAAATGGACCTCCCGCTGCGCCCCATATCGAATAAAGATCTCCGAGTAGGGTGGCCTGTAACCCTCCACAAGGCTGTGTTTTCCACCCTTGCATCTTTCAATTTTGGACAGCACAGACTCGACATGTTTGCAGGTACCCAAGGTATTGGTGGCGAAATCGGGACAGGAACAATAATTCTCCCCCAGTTCTTTGCCACGGATGGCCACCCGGTATGTTTTCTTTGTAACAGGATTTGTGACTGAGAACTCCGAGAAGACTGGTTGGTCCCCAACATTCTTGATAACAAAGGATTGAGCTCGTCCATACTCCTGCCGCAGAGCAATCTGCCATTCCTCCATGGTCATGTGAGGAGGCTTGCGGTGGAGGGGCACCTTGGCTTTTATAGGTTGCTTTTCCCTGGTTTTAGGTTGGGGTTTCTTTTTGCCCTTTGGCATACTGGTCATTCCAGAGCCTCCGTATAGGTGAGTGTCCAGATGATGGAAACGATACTCTTGGAAGGTGTATCGTGAAGAGGGGGGAAGCTCAAGAGTCTATGGCGGGGGAGTCTCCCCCCCGCCTTCGAGTTCAGCTCCAGCTAATTCACGCAGGCATCACCGATGACTTCGATCTCGTCTCCTGCAATCCCAACCCGGATTCCCTGCGTTCGAGAATTGATAGAGACAGTTCGATCAGCTCCCGTGCCTCGCCGGGAGACATGGTGCCCACGGAAACCATGTCTTGATTCCGGATGGTGTTCCAGACAAAGGTCAATCCCTGAAGAGGACGGATCTGCCCGGCGGCCATGGGCTTGATGGTAAGCACCGGTTTCTTGGCCTCGAGGATGATCCGGTGGGTCCAATCCACCTCGATCGGCATCATGAATCCCATGGCGTTGTAGATGGAGATATAGGTTTCCACATCCAGGCCAGTCTCATCCGAATAGATGATGCTTTCTGGCATATGCGTGCTCAGGCCGGGGATCATTCCGCGTTCGCGAATCATACGGCAGATGGCGGGCATGTGGCGGATCTCACGGGTACAACGGTCTACCAGGGCATCGGTGGTGCACTGGTGGGGCATCAAGAGATCGGCTCCGATCTCCTTGTGCTTATCCAGGATCCGTTCGACCTCCCCCAGATCGAGTCCCTTGGAGGGGGTGTCGGGACCAGTGGGAAGGGCCGGGGTGGAGATCCGGATGATGTGCTTTCCAGTCCGGTCCTCGACATCTTTGAGCCCTTCCGCCAAAGCTGGGATGTCCACCATCGCCAATACTGCATCGATTCCGTATTCAAGGAAGACCTCGATTATATCCGCGATGGATTTACGGTTGGCTACATGATCGCGGATGTAATGATCCTTGGAGAGTGTGTTGTGACTATATCCGAGAAACCAGTTACACCCGATGACCATACGTGGCACGGATAGGCCACCTACAGTAGTGCGTGGGAACAAAGACATGAAAATCTCTCCTGTGTGTCTTCCGTGAGCATTCAGATGAATCTACTTCGTGGGTTGAAAAACGACTGATTGGCGTTGACTGGCCATTACCGGTAGGTTGCTCTCACAGATTTCCTTCACCTTCGCGGCGGCTTCTTTGAAGATCCGGGCTGGCTCTGAATCCGGTTCACGAAGCGTGACGGGGACACCATAATCTCCCCCCTCGCGGATTCCAGTATACAGTGGGATCTGTCCGAGCAGGTTAAATCCATACTCGCTGGCGAACTGAGCGCCGCCACCATGCGAGAAGATCTCATGCCTTTCCCCGGTTCCTGGGACAATGAAATAACTCATGTTTTCAATTAACCCTACGATGGGAACCCGCACCCGCTCGAACATCATCATGGCCTTCTTGGCATCTGCCAGGGAAACCCCCTGGGGAGTGGTCACGATTATGGAGCCAGTCAGTGGCAGGAGCTGTGAGATGGAGATCTGCGCATCACCCGTTCCCGGCGGCAGGTCAATCAACAGGAAGTCGAGTTCGCCCCAACGCACATCGGCGAGAAACTGACGGAGCGCTCCATGAATCATTGGCCCACGCCAGACCACCGGTTCATCCTCCTTGAGGAAGAACCCCATCGAGACCATCTTGACACCATATCTCTCAATGGGATTGATTTTTCCGTCGACCACCTGAGGGTGTTCCTTCACTCCCATCATCAAGGGAATGTTGGGACCATAAATGTCAGCATCCATCAGTCCCACTTTGAGTCCTTGCTCCGCCATGGCCACGCCGAGATTCACCGCGACCGTGGACTTTCCCACACCACCTTTTCCTGAAGCGATAGCGATGGAGTAGGTTATGTTCCCAAACTCGCCACCCTCCGGGGGTGGAATTTCCGCATGTGACACTGAAAAACCTCCTGAATTATCTGAGTCCCGTTGGGATCCAGGAACAACAACCAGTCCTCTCCCCACTCTTCTCGAAACTGTCTTTGAGTTTATTCATCCCGGATTCGACATACTAGGTCAGGCCGGACTATCGCTTTTACTACCCCCAACAAGTACGATAAAGAACACAATCTACCGGGAGGTATGATGAGAGTGTCCAGGATCTCGTTCCATCTCTGCTTGTTGTTCCTTATCTCCGCGAGTCCACTCCATGCCCAGATCACTCCCAAACGGATCTACATCGCCGCTGATGAACACACCGACTACTACTGGACCGCCAATGGCGACTCCTACCGTCAAGCCTTCCTCGATATGATCGACTATTACCTGGATCAGGCGGATGCCACCGAAGGTAATCCCAGTGACCAACAAAGCCGCTGGAATTGCGATGGCAGCCTGTGGATGTGGGAATACGAAAAAAACAAGACCTCCGCTGAGTTCGAGCGTTTCATCACCCGGATCAAGAGTGGCCACATGAGTGTCCCGCTGAATGCCCTGGTCTCTTGTTATGGGGGTATACCGGCGGAGGCGGTCTTGCGGGGGATGTATTACCCCGGACGGATCGAGCGTGAATATGCCCTGCGCTTTTATCTCGCCAACGCGATGGAGAACCAGACCCTCCCCTATGGTACCGGTGCTTTATGGGCGGGAGCAGGGGCGAAATACACCTGGCAAGGGATCTGTAACTGCGCCACCAAAGTACCAAACGCGGGTGACCGTGAACATGAGATCTACTGGTGGACGGGTCCTGATGGGAGCCAGATCCTCACTAAATGGTATTCGTTTTTCAACAACCAGAGCATTGGGGGATATGCTGAAGCCCGTAATCCCGCCACGGCTATCAACATTGTGGATTCCAACACAACGTTTCTGAGCCGTTACCCTTATGACATCATCGGTGTCTTCGGTCAGGGCTGGGATGACTTCAAAACCACTGATCAAGATATGGTGAACGCGGCGATAGCTCAAACCACTACGAACCGCCGGATCATCGTCTCCAACGAGCTCGATTTCTTCCAAGACTTTGAGGCCAATTACAGCGGTGATCTACCCTCGCAAGCCTGTAGCTTCGGTAATGAATGGGATCTCTATTGTGCTTCATTAGCCGAGGTCTCCGCGGGTGTTAAACGGTCGGTCGAGAAACTACGGTCCGCCGAGGCCTTGGCGGTAATGGTCAGTCTTCAAAATGCCTCTTTTACGAGTGGACGCGAAACCGCGCGCAATCAGGCCTTTATGGATCTGGGTTTGTATTGGGAGCATGACTGGACCGCCGATGGCCCAGTGACTCGGACAACCCGGGCTAATTGGCAGAGGACTCTCGCGGGAGAGATCGAGAACTATGTCGATTCTCTTTACAGCGATGCGATTGCCGCTCTGGGTAGCCTTATCCAAAAATCTGGCAGCGAGACCCGTTTCTATGTCTTCAATCCGTTGAACTGGACCCGCACTGATTTCGCCGATTTCCCCTACACGGATACCGCCACGATCCATGTGGTAGATCTGTCTACCAGCCAGGAGGTCCCCTCTCAGCGGGTGACGGTGGATGGAGAAAAGAGGCTCAGGATTCTTGCCCCAGACATTCCTCCTATCGGTTACAAGGTCTTCGAGATTCGCTCTGGTGCGGGTGTGTCTTTCGCTGATGCCGCGACAGTCAACGGCGGGATCATCGAGAATGACTTCTACAAGGTCACGGTAGCGGAGCGGGGAGCAGTCACCAGCCTGATTGATAAAACCAGATCTAACCGCGAGTTTGCCTTGGATACTGAGGGAGCCTTCATCAATGACCTGGGCACTGGCAGTGGAACTCTTACAGTGGAGAATGCCGGTCCTGTCTCGGTCACATTACTCGCTGAGAGTCCCTCTCCCTTGGCACACACCTCACGCATCACCCTTTTCCGTAATGTGAACCGGATCGATATCCACAACGACATCAATGAAAATTTCTCTGCTGTTCAGACTTGGGCTTATTCCTTTAATCTCTCCTCACCTGATGTCCACCATGAGGAGTCCGGCGCGATCATCCGGGCCAAGTTACTCGCGGATGGGGGGCACTACTCCCCCCGCAATGCCCGTTATGATTGGCTGACACTCAACCATTTCGCCGATATGAGCTCCTCCGGTGTGGGAATTACGCTCTCGAATGCAGACTGCTATTTCTTCCGCCTTGGTAACAGTACGAAAACCAGCCTGGATACCACCACTTCCGTCATTTCACCTCTTGCGGGAGGCCAGGTGGATGGAACCAGCCTGGGGATTCAGAATCAGGGTGGCGATACACACTTCCTCCAACGGTTTGCCTTGACTACGCATGACTCCTACTCAGCTCTCGATGCCATGCGATTCGCTTTGGAGCATCAGAATCCCTTCGTAACCGGAGTGGTCAATGGTGGCAGCGCCTACCCCGCAACCTCTTATTCGCTACTCTCCATTTCGGATTCCAATGCCATTTTATGGGCCTTGAAGCCAGCGGAGGAGGGAATTGGACGAGGACTAATAACGCGGCTGTGGAATTTCTCTCCGTCCACGATCACCTTTAATCTGAACCTATCAGACAGGCTGATCACCTCCGCTAAACAGACCACCCACATTGAAACTGAAACCGGAGATGCAAAAGTGGTCTCTGGAGCCCTTTCTGGAACCTTGTCTGGCAATCAGATCAAGACCTATCTCCTGACTCCCTCATCGAGTGTCAGTGGAATCGCCACCTGGATGGTCTATTGATAGGTTCTACACAGTAGAATCCCAGTAGTGTCTGCCGGTCTTGGGTGTGGGGGTTCTCGTTGACGCTCCATCCCTGTAGAGCGAGACTGTGCCAATCTGAATCCAATCGCCATGGCAACCAAGAAACAGAAACCTCATCCCCGCAAGCATCACGCAATCCGCCAATCTCCACCCGGCGCACCACCGGGCACACTGATGGTGGATCCTGCATTACCCACACCCCTTATCCGGGTTCTCACCTTTGATTCGGAGTCAGTTGAGGAGTTCGAGGTGAGTGATCCACTCAACCTTCGCGATGTGATCGGGCAGAAGAGGGTCACCTGGATCAATGTAAACGGTTTGGGGGATCCGGAGATGCTCAAGACCATCGGCGAGGTTCTGAGTCTCCATCCCCTGGCGTTGGAGGATGTGGTGAATATTCACCAACGTCCCAAGGCTGATCTGTATGAAGATCAGTTATTTTTTGTGGTCCGGACAGTCCGGTTGGAGAAAACGCTGCAATCGGAACAGATCAGTCTCTTCCTGGGGGAGGGGTATGTGATTTCTTTCCAGGAAGGCAGAGAAGACCGGCTCGATATCATCCGCGAGAGGATCCATCAAAAGCATGGCCGCATCCGGGATCAAGATGCTGACTATCTGGCCTATGCACTTCTCGATACGGTAGTCGATGGGTACTACCCACCGATTGAGGAGTATGGGGAACGGCTTGAGGATTTGGAAGAACAGATCCTGACCTCTCCATCGCGGGCGGCGGTGTTGAAAATCCATGCCATCAAGCGTGAGCTACTGAACATGCGTAGAACCATCTGGCCGATGCGCGAAATGGTGAATGACTTGTTACGTGACCCGATCCCATTGATTTCCGAGGATACACATCTCTACCTGAAGGACTGCTACGACCATGTCATTCAGATCATTGACCTGGTGGAGACAGACCGTGAACTCGGTTCGGACCTAATGGATGTCTACCTGACCGCCATGAGCAACCGTATGAACGAGATTATGAAGGTACTGGCGATTATCACCACCATCTTCATGCCCATGTCCTTCATTGCGGGGATCTATGGAATGAACTTCGATCCAGGGCGATCACCCTGGAACATGCCGGAGATCGAATGGTACTGGGGCTACCCCTTCGCCCTCTTCCTGATGGCTAGTGTGGCTTTTGGTTTGATGGCGTTGTTCCGCTGGCGTGGTTGGCTGGATCCGCTGGATGCACCGAAGCGGTTGTTTAAGGGGGAAGAGCAAGAGGAATAGTCTTGTCTCAAATCCAGGATTCTAGTAGATTATCCATTATCTGTGCGGCTGTAGCTCAACTGGATAGAGCGTCTGGCTACGGACCAGAAGGTTAGGGGTTCAAATCCCTTCAGCCGTACCATTTTCCTTCACTTTCCCCATTTGACACGGGCCTGTCTACTTTTTCCATCGTCTCTTCTATGATCATCGCAATGCTGGAGAGCAGATGGATATACATCTGTGTGGTCTGACCGGGCATCTTCTCGGGCCGGTTCTGGGCTGATCCTCCAGCCAAATATATCCGTGGGGAGGTTTTCCTTGTGTCCTCAATGGTCCTCAAGTCAGCATGTGTGTGTATGCTCCTGTCCGCATTGAGTGGGACCGGGTGCGCTGGAGAGGAGGTTCTCTACGCTCTCTGTCCCAAGTCGCTCAATAATCCCTTCTGGGATGATGTCCGGGTTGGTATGGAAAAGGCCGCCAAGGAACTGGGAGTCAAGGCGGAGTTTGTGGCACCGCCAGTCGCGGATGCCAACCAACAGGTTCAAAAGATCGAAGCTTTACTCGAACGTGGTGTGTCTGGTATAGGGATTTCTCCCAACGTCCCGGATAGTGTCATCGAGGTCATCGAAAAGGCGCGTCAGAAAGGAATTCCGGTCATCTGCTTTGACTCCGATTCCCCTGATTCAAAGCGCCTGTGTTATGTTGGCACCTTCAACCAGGAGGCTGGACGCGAGGCGGGGAAGCTCATGAAGAAATTCCTGCCAGGAGGCGGTAAGGTCCTGGTGGTTAGCGGAGGAGCGGGGTCACTCAACCACCAGGAACGGGTGAGTGGCTTCCAACTTGGCATCAAAAACTCACCCATCGAGGTCGCGAGCATCAAGTATTGCGATGATGACCTCAACCGTGCCACGCAGCTGATCGAAGCCTATGCGATGGCGAATCCCGACCTGAAGGGGATTTTCTGCACAGCCTCCTGGACTATCTCGGCAGCCAATGTGCGCAAGGAAAAGGGACTCGATGTGGTCATCATCGGCTTTGATACCGTACCAGCCGAGGTCGACCTGGTACGTGAGGGACAGGTCGAGGGACTGGTGGGACAGGATCCCGTGAACATGGGTTACCAATCCATCCAAACACTCGAAAAGTTGCGAAAAGCAGGCGAAAAGATGGAGGAGGTAGCGGATGATGTTGACACGGGGTGTGTGGTCGTGACCAAAGAAACACTTGAGAAGAAGGAGGCGGAGACCAAACGCCCTTTTGATTCAAGGGTGTTCAGTGCCGATGAAGGTTGTTACTGGAAGTCGGCGGACATGGACAACCTTCGACTGAACGCCCATTACATCGCAGGCCCCAGTGGGGAAGAAGATCATGCCGCTTGGTTGACATCTCTCAGGAAATACCGGGAGATGATACGGGAGGGCGCTCTACCGCCGGTATTAGATATGGTCTATGACGGGAGCCGGGCTTGGACCCGGCTCTCGAAGGATTTGGCCCGGCCACTGGCACTCAAATCTGGAGACATGGTGGAAATCACCCTGGAGGCACGTTGGATCGAGGGGGGGGCTCAGATCTGCGTGGCCTTTGATGCACGGGATGAAAAAACTTGGAACTGGTGTGGTTGGTCAGGAGTGGTGGCACCGGTCACCATTCCCACCGATGGCGCCTGGCATGTCCTCAACACCAGCGTAGAGGTTCCCACCTTCAACCAGAATGGTGGGATTCTCACACCCATCCTCGGGATGGATAGCACCTTTGACAAGACCAAAAGCCACATCGAAATCCGCTCCATCTCGCTGAGTATTCCCAGCACGGAACGCATGGATGCCCTGTACAAAGTGGTGGACAGCCTTCCTTCAGTAAGGTTGAACAGTGACATTTATGACCGGGAGGACTTGCGTTGGGTAGCGGGAACCCATACCTGCCAGAAAACCCTGGTGTGGGACAAGGCTTTCTATGATGTGGAATCTGGGACCTACACCCTCGACAGTGTGCTCGAGGATGGCGCGCGTGAGTTTGGGGGTTACGATATCGTGGTCCTCTGGCAGGGGTATCCGCGCCTGGGATTCGATGAGCGCAATCAGTTTGACATGTACCGGGATCTTCCTGGTGGACTGGCAGCTCTGCGGGAACAGGTGCGTCTAGCCCAAACCAAGGGAGTGAAATTCTTTATTGATTACAACCCCTGGGATACCGGAACACGCCGTGAAGCCAAATCCGACGAGGAGTCTCTGGCTGATCTTGTGGGAGAGATCGGAACGGATGGCATCTTCCTCGATACGATGACTGGAACCAGTGACACTTTACGGAAGGCTATCGACCAGAAGAGACCCGGAGTCTCTTTCATCCCCGAGATCCATCTCCCCATCGACCAGTTGGGAGTGTGTAGTGGTTCCTGGGCTCAATACCTGACTGATCTCAATCCCCCCGGACTACTCCATCTCAAATGGCTGGAACCCAGACATGCGCAGTACCAGACTCGGCGTTGGGAGACCTCCCATCGCGGTGAGATGGAGACCGCTTTCTTCAATGGCAGTGGCATGATGATTTGGGAGAACATTTTCGGGACATATAATCCCTGTTCCATCCAGGAACGTCTTCTCTGGAAACGCTCTTCCGCGATCCTCAAACGTTATGCGGGGCTCTTCTCCAGCGAGGATTGGATTCCCTTCACTCCAGTGCTAGCCCCCAGGTTGTTTGCACAACAATGGAGCCGCGATGGCATCTCAGTGATCACCTTCCTGAACACTGGCGGGACGCTTCAAGAAGCACCACTGATCGAGTTGGAGGAAAAGCCAGGGATGCTCTACCTCGACCTATGGAACGGGAAGCGGCTGCGAGAAACTGCCGCAAATGGCAAGGTCCAGATTACCGCATCAATAGACCGTCTCGGATGTCTCTTGGCGATCCCACAAGACAAGGCCGACGAGACTCTCAAGCAATTCCTGGAACAACAAAAGACCCTCGCCAGTATTACCCCAGTGAATGATACGCGTAACTTCGCGCTTTCGGTTGTCGAACCCAAGAAGATCAGACCCACACAGATAGTCCCTTCGGACCAACCGCCCAAGGGAATGGTTCTGGTCCCAGCAACTTCCTTCCATATGTGTTTTAAACATATGCGGCGCGAGTGTGGCTCCTACCCAGATCCAAGTACTCCCAAGGAGAAGTGGAAAGATTTTCTGTGGGGATCACCCTTTGAGCAGATCATGGAGCGGGATTTTGGGGTGCTCGAGATGGAGCCCTTCTTCATTGATGAGGCGGAGGTTACTAACGGCGAATTCAAAGAGTTTCTTGACAAATCTGGATATCAACCCGGATTCAAAGAGAACTTCCTCAAACACTGGAAAAATGGCGTTCTTCCCACGGAGATTGTGGACCATCCCGTGGTCTATGTGGACCTGGAGGATGCACGCGCTTATGCCCGCTGGGCGGGGAAGCGTCTTCCCACCGAGGCAGAGTGGCAACTGGCCGCACAGGGCACCGATGGGCGTGAATGGCCGTGGGGGAATGAGTTCGACCCCGCCAAATGTAATACTACTGGCACGCACACCCTTCCAGCCCGGTCTCTTCCAGAGGGGCGTAGTCCATATGGTTGCTACCACATGTCCGGTAATGCCTGGGAATGGACCGAGAGCGAGCGCGATGATGGGCATGTTCGTTTCGCCATCTTACGCGGTGGCAGCTACTACAAGGCGGAAGGGAGCATCTGGTATGCGCCCGGTGGCCCCTTGCCATGTACCACTCATGCAAAATTCCTCTTGATGGCTCCCAGTCTGGACCGCTGTTCGACCGTCGGCTTCCGGTGTGTGGTGGATTCCCGCTGAGCATAATGCCGTAATGAGAAACCTGCGAGAAATTTTACGGAAGTATTGGGGGTATGAGAAATTCCTCCCTTTACAGGAACAGGCCATCCAAAGCGTGCTTGATAACCGGGACTCGTTGGTGGTCCTTCCCACAGGTGGTGGAAAATCGTTGTGTTTTCAAGCCCCGGCGCTGTGCATGGAGGGAGTCGCCTTTATCATTTCGCCGTTAATCGCCTTGATGAAAGACCAAGTCGATGCTCTGCGCGCGCGAGGAATTCCAGCCAGATGCCTTAATAGCTTGTCAACTCCGGATGAACGCCAGGAACTCGCCCATCTGTTTCGTTCTGGCAAATTAAAACTCCTATATATTGCTCCAGAACGGTTACTCACCGAGCCCTTTCTCGCTTTCCTGGATCGTACCAAGGTCTCCTTCTTCGCTATCGATGAAGCCCACTGCATCAGCACTTGGGGCCATGATTTCCGTCCAGATTACCGTGGACTCCAGACTCTTAAAGAGCGTTACCCCAACACCCCTGTTCATGCCTACACCGCAACCGCCACTCCGCAGGTCCGTAATGACATTATCTCTCAGCTGGGCCTTGTCTCTCCCGAGGTACTTGTGGGTTCCTTCGACCGTCCCAATCTCATCTACAGAACCCTGACAAGGAAAGAAGAATACTCACAGATCCTTGGCATCCTCGACCGTCACCCAAGTGAATCCGGGATCATCTACTGCCTGAGCCGTCAGAAGACCGAAAACCTGACCACCGCCTTACGTGAAGATGGATTCTCTGTAGCTCATTATCATGCCGGACTCTCGGATGAAGAGCGTAAGAGGAATCAAGATGCGTTTATCAATGAGGATGTCCGCATCATCGTAGCGACCGTGGCCTTCGGAATGGGAATCGACAAATCCAATGTACGCTTTGTCATTCATATGGGAATGCCGAAATCCCTTGAGGCCTACCAACAAGAGAGTGGACGCGCGGGAAGAGATGGTATCCCAGCTGAGTGTTGGTTGCTCTACTCCTATGGCGATCTGATTGTCTATCGGAAATTTGCCGAGGATTCCGATCCGGACAAGGCTCGAATCGCTCTCCAGAAATTGCGGGATATGTATTCATATTGTTCTGGGCACATTTGCCGGCACCGCGCCATCTTACGTTACTTCGGCCAGGATAGTCCCCACCAAAAATGTTACGCTTGCGACATCTGTCTGGGACCAGCGGAACTGAAGGGGGCAAAGCATCAGGAATCCGCCGCTAAGAGAACTAGAAAGGAACGAAGAGGCCAGAGAGAAAGAACTCCCAAAGACAACCGCCCCTCGACGAAAGAGAAAGCCTTCGAACTCTTTAGTCACGGTGGTTCACTTGAGGAAGTCATGGAGGCTACAGGGCGTGTACGGTCAACCATCTGCGGATATCTTGTGGAGTATATTCATCGAGAGGGCATCGAGGATCCCGCTCCATGGGTTGAACCGGGAGTTTTATTACGGGTCAGAGAGGCTGCTCAAATGACTGGAATGGAACGCCTAACCCCAATTCGTAGCCATCTCAATAATGAAGTTACCTTTGATGAAATCCGGATCGCTTTGGCTTGTCTTATGAATCATAAACTATAATACCGGATGTAACCACAATGCACAATTTTCCCACTATCCATTCAGAAAGCTTACAAAGGCAAAAACTGCCCACTCTTCTCCTTGAGGATAGATTTAGGTTATCTCAAATAAGTCAAATCAAATCAAAGTATTGAATTCAAAGCATCATCCCTCAAGTTTTTTGGTATAGAAACTGATAAGTAAACTGGGACGGTCCCCAGCCGTTGACCACACGAAGATGCGTGTGTGAGAACCCTTGGATTTTGCCACTCTCACTTGAGGGTCTGGGGAGGAGGCGGAGCTTCCTCCCCGGCAAAGTCACTCCAGAAGCTGGGATTTCGAGCAGTTCACGGCAGGGATGCCCAAGCTCGGAGAGAGGGGGCAGTCCCATGATAAGATTCATCAGTTTGGTTCTATTTATTGCCCTCCATGTATCTACATCCCTGGCCACAGATTACATCCATCGTGCTCCTGATGACTTTCTGAGAAGTTGGGTTGAAGGCCCCATCCGCTTAGGAGCACAAAATGATTTGACATTGGGGATTCCGGATGAGTCCTCTCTGTTACGTTTGCGTCACACCCGGCTCATCCCCGCCACTGAAGTCTCTTCCGCCAATCAACCCTCCTCGAGTATCGAAGCCTGGCGGGATTACTACACCATCCAACCCCGTACAGATACTCCTGGATTCCTTGTTTCTTTGTTCCGGGATGGAGCCTGGAAGGAAGTCGGGAAACTACCAGATAGTGTTCTCAGCGATTCGGAATGGTTCGATGGGGCGCTCTATTTCCTGATGAGACCCAGCAAGTCTCTACCGACCTCGACCCACCTTTATCGCTCGCAAGTCACTCCCTCAGGCACTATCACACCACCTGCCCTGGTGGTTCTCGCGCCAGCAGGAATGGTCCTGGAAAAGTTTGCGGTTACTCGTGATGGGCTGTATGGCGTTGCACGGGGAGTGGGTGATGAGCGGAGAGTATTATTGAACCTGCGCGGATTGGATTCTCACTCTCCGGGTTGGTCGGAATGCGGAGAGGTCCGGATCCCATCGGATAAAGAGTGGGACATTACCTCTCGTGGCAGCCACCTTGTCCTTTGCTCTCCCTCATACCGTGACATCGAAATCTGTGGAACTCCACGCGAAGGCGAAGCTGCACGTTGGGAACACAAGCGCCTGGATCAAGGCCCTTGGCAGGAGGTATTGTCCCGGACCATCGACAGTCTCGAAGCCAATGCGGGGATCTCACCACGGATTATTCACCAGTTCAGTCTGCCGCAAACCGCCGAGGTGGCCGGTGTTCGCATGGGGTGGATGGGACAGACTCCGCCCCGTCTCCGTTGGCGGGTAGCAAATGCCGCCACTGAGGTATATAGCGATTGGTCGGGCTTCGCAAAGGATGCGTATGTGCCAATTGGAGAGCCCGCTCAGTATGTCCAGTATGAAATTCGTCCACCAGCAGATGACTCTCCGGTTGGCATCAATGAGGTTGCCCTCGTTCTTGGTCAACCACTGGGCACTCCTGATTCTGTCAACGAGACGTTGAAAAACAACAAACTGTCTTTGGCTAAGACCTTGTCCAGTGAGGATCCCACCCAGGCAAAGATTCCTACTCTAGATGGATCATTTCAAATGTCCTCTTTGGAAGTGGCTCAATCCGCTGCTTCAAAAGAGGGATCCAGTCAAAAAGAGAGATGGATCTCTGGGGGAGCAAGCAGTCAGACTGGACCAATCCCCACGGATGAGGTTGGGCCAGCCAATAACGGAAATGGTGATGCGACCCAAACGGTGGATTCATCCGTAACTACGAAAGCCATCACCCCAGCATCCGGGATAAGTTCTGGAGCCTCGGAAAGGAATGCTTCCGGTACGAATCCCATCTCTGAAGGTCCGCAGATCCTTGGAGAGACTGATCTCAACGACGGATCGAGTGAGGGAAATCCCCAGCCCATTGATGAAACAGTAGCTGACTCCGATTCCTCCAACGGCCAGATGGAAGGGAACTCTGGCATTGAGCCAGAGAGTGACTTTTATCCAGCTTTGCAGAAAACCTCCGGCACGGAGACAGGAGAAACGGCCCAGCCATTTGCTTCATCTGCAGATCAGGTGGCACAGTCCGGCCGACTGACCGCTGATTCAGGAACAGAACTAGCAGGGAAGGGGGGAGACGAAAGCGAGAGTGGCGAATCAGGACCAACAGGCGGTTCAGCCCCGGAGGACTCAGACGGTGAAAATGGCCCTTCTGGTACCTCAGCCGATGGAGAAGCCGCAGGTGAAAATGGCCCTTCTGGCGAATCAGTTCCGGGGGATGCAATGGGTGAGCGTGGACCGGAGGGTGATTCCGTCACTGGAGATCCAACCGGGACAGATGGGCAAGCAGGAGACTCCGCAGAGGCCGATGACAATACCAGCGGAACTAACAGTTCGCAAAAGGGGGAGGAAGCTGGTAATGAGATCTCCATGGCTGACGATTCCAGCCATCAATCCGCTCCAGTACCCAGCGATGCGGAAAATGTTTCCTCGTCCCCGGCACAAAATGCCATCGATCAAGCAGGTGAGGGGGATGAATCTGGCAAGAGTCAAAAAGCAGGCGAGGTTACTTCTTTCCAGGAGGATTCCAAATCTTCCATGCCCTTCCGGGATGAGAGCGGTCATTCCTCCAGCGGAGTCTCAATTGCCAAGGGTGTTTCCGGATCTTCCCTCCTAGGAGCTGCTTCCAACTCCAGATCCCATGTCAGCCCTCTTCGTCCCAAGACCGGCAGCCAGAAGAAAGTCATCCCCAATGCACCCACTTTCATAGAGAAAGTGGCAGCCAATCTCTTGATCCCATCCTTACTCGCCTTAGTGATGGCGATTCTAGCAGCCTCAGCCCTCCAAGAGTTACGTGGTCGAAAACAATCGGGCTTACCGCCTTACCTTCAATCCTCTTTGTCACCCAGGGGGTGGGAAGAACAGAAGCGGGTAGAAATTTCCCATGCCAACCAACTCGCTGCCACAAGTACCCTTGTTCCTGGTTCAACCAATCAAGCCCTGGCGATTCCCGCACTGCCTGTCCTCCCCGAGAGAGAGAAAGGGAAGATCGAGTGGCATGCCGCTGAACCACTCCCACGCCCCATGGCTCCCGCCACCGCTTTTTATCACCATGGTGCGGTCTATGTGGTGGACCCGCATGGGACCATCTGCCAGGCCCGCCTTCGTGCGGATGGTTCCTTGTGTCCTTGGGGAGTGCGGGTGGGACGTCTTCCTTCCCGGTCCGCCAAGGGTGTGGCCGCATTTGTTGACCCGCATATTGTGTGCATCTCCGGCGATGAGATCAGTGTCGCGCGGATCGATGGCGAGAACATAGGTGAATGGCGTTTGGCGGGGAGGGTGGAGGGACTGCGTGAAGTGACCGCCGCGGTGGGGATGGGAAACCGTCTCTTCTTTGTGGGGGGTGGCTCCAAGGGGAATCCATTTCCGACAGTCCGCTCCGTGGAAATCGACAGTCATGGCCGCCTGGGAAAGGTTTGTTGCCATCCTCCACTTCCCTTGGGGGTAACCGATGGAACGCTTGTGGCAGGAGAAAACTGTTTGTATTGGATTGGTGGCATGTGTCAACACAAGGTATCACGCAAGGTCTTCTCGGCTCACTTGGGGATGGATCTACAGTTTGAAGAGTGGCGAGTGGAAGCGGATCTGCCTTGGGGACAACGCCACCCCACCGCTGAAGCCTGGGGAGGCGCCTTGTGGATTGTGCTGAACAAACCCATGGGTGATGAGAGCGTGGTCTTTAAAGGTGAAAGAAATGGAAATGGGGCGGTTAAACACTGGGAGGCAACCGGCCAACAATTTCCAGAACCGGTTCATGCTGCCTCCTTGCCCTTTGTGGCTGGACGCTTTTTCTTACTGGGGGGGTGGATGAAGGCCGAGGGCAGTGTCCCCCGGACAGAGGTGCTAGCCTGGAACCCGGCCCTAACTCGATGAATCTACTGATTTAAAGGCTGGATTCCTTTGCGGAACCTCTCGGCAAGAGCCGCATGTCCTTCATCTTGCTTACTCTGTTGTTGATAAACCGGTTCAAGCCGTTCTCTCAAACTGATAGCATCGGACAGCACCTGCAACTTACGGCGGTCTCTGGATGACCTTCGTACTTCTCCAATGAACTCCGCCACTCCATCCAGATTGGGGACTTTCTCAAGCGCGCGTAGTCTCTTGTAGGATTCCTCATAGGTGAGCCCGGGAGCCTCGTGATACTGAAGGTCCATGCCGAGATAGAGTTTCTTTTCCGCAAATTCAATTTCCGGGACCCGCCGTTTGCGAGCTAGCCTCACATCACCCAAAGACCGTGCCAAAGGCAGCTCCTCACCTTTGTCGATCTGTTCACTGAAACTCAGAAAGAGGCGTTTTGATAACTGTGAATCTCCTGGCTTGGTATCAAGCCAATAATTGAGCGGATCCGTTGTATCGGGAAGCAGCTTTTCGGGATCGATTTGTATTTCATCGATTTGGACAGGCGTTGAGTCTTCGATCGTAATGCGGTCGATGTCCGTGTTATCGATAAAAACCTTCGCGCCTGACATCAGAGCAACTTCGGTCATCTTTCCCCGTTCCACATGACCTTCGGCCAGGAGCGACCCTCCGGACTTGAGAAGGACAATCTCGACTGCCCCAGCGTGGGGAACCATGCTGGCTACACTCACCAAGATGCAGAGAAAAAAGGAACAAGATCCGTTGTTTGGCATGGTTACCTTGAAATGCTTGGCGCGGTCAATTCACCGAGGCGCCTTTCACCGTGGGAGAGGGTTGGCGGCTGAAAAGATCATTCATATCCAGCTTCACATAGGCCCTCTCATAAGCATTCATCGGTCCTTTCTCGTTATCTCCACGAGCATTGGCGGTCCATACCACCATACTCGTCAGATCATAAACCGCCACCTGGAGGTTCCCTGTGCGGACAGTTGGAAGGATCTCACTGACAGTCACCTCACCTGTCAGCTTCCCATAGTTTTTCACCAGCATGTCGTGCAAAGGTTTGTCATACGAGGGAACATTCCAGCTCATCCCCCAGTAAATTATATCGTCAATCCGGGGATGTGTCGCGGTTAATGGTTCCAGATTGGTAGGATCGAACACATTGCAGAGGGTCCTGGAGGTTTGAAAGGAACGAGCTTGTCCCAGCTCTCCATCGCCCACGGCATACATCAAGGAAGTGGTCCGTTTGGCGTTCTTGATCCGTGCTATAGCCTCATCGAGGGACTTGTCCAGCATGAGGATGTCACGAAGCATGAACATGAAAGGGATGCCATCAAAGGAATCGTTAGCTTTGTCGTAGTCATCACCGATCTCGCTGATCGCCAGCCGTTCCGAGGAGATCCCTGAGACCGCACCCACCACTCCGGCCCATCCGATGTTGGCGAAGGCATGACCCTGGCCCTCGTTGGGGTGATAGACGGTAATCAGTGGGTAGTTCTGGATACCGGCTTTCACTTCATAGTCCAGGGCACGCAGTTGCAGCAAATGTCCAGTGCTTTCAGTGGCCTTGCCCCAAGCCCCAAAGAGAGAGCAGTGCCACTCGCTGGTCTCTCCGACCATGTTGGAACGGATGACATCTTGTAGATCGATACCCGCGCCCTCGGCGATGCCCCGCATCTCCTCCAGGTAGTAATCGCTGACATGGGGTTTTACGGATTCCCATACCCGGTCGAGCTGGGAGACTCCGGAATCCATTTCGCGGGCCATCGCTTCTGTAACCCGTTTCACATATCCGGGAACCTGTTGCTTGAGTAGTTGTCCATGGGCAACTCCCATCTCGTAGGGGGTTCCCCACAGGTGAAGGATATGGATGGCATCTTCACCGGAACCGGCAAGTTCCAGACGCCCATTGTGGACCTCTGCTACGAGTACTGGGGGAGAGTCAACAATCGGCGAGGTGTTGGTGACAATATCGAGCCCCCAACAAACAGCCCAACTTACGCACAAGAGCAAACCCGCAGTAATACTTCGTGACATAAGGTTCTCCTTGTGAGCCGTATTTCTGGACCCGGATCAAGTTGTCGGAGCCGGTTCCCCCACCGTCATCCACTCGAGTTCCTCGGCGAGGTCCTTGAGCTTCTCGATAAAGGCTGGTTGATCAATCCCATCCAGTTTTTCCACGAGCTGATGATAGTAATCGATGCCACTGCGGAGGGTCTCTTTAAATTCCTTGAAGTAGGCGGGGGTTTGATTGGAAAGCCCGATGAAATGTTTTTCCACTTCGCGGCGGAGATAATCGATATAGATTTTCAGCTCGCGGATGAACATATGCGGCCGGTCGGGATTGGTCATCAGCGACAGACGTCCATAGATATGCGAGACCATCTCCTCGAGTGTGGAGATCTTGGAGAAGTTGACGATGTTGGGACCGCAGCAGATGGCCGGCATGGAGTTGGGATTCATTCCTAGAACCCGTTCTACCGCCCCCGCCAGGTCACGGCAGAGACAGGATTTACCCAGCACATAGTCGCGGAGCCAACGGTATTGATCGGGAGTCAGGTTCTCGTTTTCCAGGCTCTCGAGTTTCTTCTTTTGGTACACTTGCGAGGCCAGGCAGAGAGGCATTTCCGAAAACTCGGTGGTGGAAACCAGACACCGTTTGGGGCAAGGACTGCCGGGATTTCCCTCTTCGGCTTGAGCAGCCCGATTGATCTCGCTGGCGGAATTACGGAGATTCCAGAAGGGGACACCCAGTGGCGAACTGTTGCTCAGAAAAACATCATCCTCACCCGCCGCGCATAACTTTTCGAGGTGTTCCGGATCCATATTGGCCACCTCGGGTACGAGCAAGAAGGGGGTGGCCCAACCTGTTCCATCCACCTGGTAATAACGCAGCAGGAAGGCATCCTCGGAGTGAGTCCCAATGCCGCCCTGAACCGTGATGCGCATCTCGAAGGGATTATCAACCGTGGGATGGCCAGCCGCCGCCAATCCCTTGTTATAGACCGCATGGAGATCGGTGCGCAGGTCTTCACGCTTGGTTTTGAATTCCTCGAGGATCGGTCCCATCAGGTGGCCCTTGGTGGCGAAGGCATGACCACCGCAGTTTAAACCAGACTCGATCCGGTATTCGGAAACCCACAGCCCCTTCTTCGCTAGGAACTTGCCTTGAATCTCAGCGGAGCGGAAATCACTTACCTTGATGATAATCTTCTTGCGCAACCGTCCTTCGTTATTCGGGAAGAAATCTGGGAAATGAGCCACATAGGAGTAGAGGCGTTGGTTTAATCCAGCGGACAAGACCACGCTGGATTCGAGGTCGCTTTTTGCAAACCCCCTTAAAGCCGCCAAGGCATCACTAAACTCTGGCGGCAGCTTCTGTCCCGCCCGGTAGGTGTCCCGGTCCAACTTGGTCATGATGTTGACATCGATGCTTCCGGGTTCAGCCACTTGACGCAGCTGTGCATCCAACCGGTCTTTCTCGGCGGGGTCATTGGTACAAAGCATCCGCCGGTAAGCCGTCTTCAATGAGCCTTCTGGCAGGAGGTCGAAATAACGAGTGATTTCGCTGCCAGGAACAAAGAGCGAGCTCTTCAGCTTTCTTACTTGCTCCATAACCAGCTGACGCACCAGATTCAGATAGGCGGTAATCCGGCGTGCCCGTGAATCCTCATCCTTGCTGCTAATTGGTTCATAAGGCAGACCTTCCTTGCCACAATAGCAACGTCTGACATCTTCGATCAAATTGTCATCGACAATGGAGATTACCGAGGAGATTCCATAGCGGGCCACCTTCACCGGGGTGTCAATCGTAAACCCCGTTCCCATGACAGGAATGTGAAAAGTATGGTTCCCGCGAGCAGCTTGCGGTATCAGGTTTCTTATGGCTTCGATCATCTCACCACCTCGCGGATCTCAGAGCGGAATCGCGCACCTATAGGCCTCGCATCATCCGTCACAGGCACTCTCTTCGTTTAGAGGATTCCATCTTTACTCACAACGAAGACTCGCGTGCACTTGGAGTAATCCCCGCCCAAGGGGCTGGGGAAAAAGGCTTCCACATAAAAAGCTTGATATCCATCTTTCGGAAGGGGTACTTCGATGACTGCTTGACGCGCATCATCGGAGTCAACCGGTTTGTTAGCCCACTGAGCATCACGGAAATCCCGGTCTGCCTGGGCCGCGGTCCACAGCTTGCCAGCCACCGCATCCACATTGGCGGAGACAGAGAGCTTCACCTTATCGCCGTCCTTGGTTGCCTTCCACTGAAGTGTGGGATCCTTCTTTCCAGTGGCGACCGTTGCGAAGAAGGCAGCCAGATTCTCCAATGCTTCCTCACCATCTCTCAGATCATGCCCCGCATTGGCGACATAGTGAATGCTTTTGTCGCCCTTAAGGTCATCATAATAGAACTTCACCGCGTCGACGACCCAATAGGGATCATTGGTGCCCATGAAGAGCAGCTTCGGCATGGTGAGGGTATCAATATAGGAGTAGGGGTCGACGATGCTGTTCAGGACCTTGCCTTCCTCACCCGACATTTTGTCTTGGAGCCCCAGCTTGGAATAGTCCTCGATCTGCTCGCTGTACTTGCCCCAGGATTCCAACTGATAGGGCATTTGTTTATCGAACCGGAGTGTATCAATCACCATGGGGGCGATCGCGGCCACGCGGCTGTCAACCGCGCCGGTCAACCATGTTGTCCAGCCACGCTTAGAGGCCCCGGACACTACGAATTTCTCAACGGGTGGCGTTCCCTTGGATTGACAAAACTCCTGCACCGCATCCATTGCCTTGACCGCGCTCTTGGCCATGGGCTGGAGCAAAGGCCAAGTGTTGTCTCCGGTCTTGAGAAACTGGTCGTAGGTGTAGGAGATCAGGTCATCCTCATTCTTGCCACCATAAAGAGGTTGGTTCGGCACCTGTTTGAGGACCGCGACCGGAGAGCCGGTGAGTGTGGCGATCTTTCCGATACGCGCAATCTCCCCATCCAGGCCTTTCTTCATCCGTGGCATTCCATTTTCAATCCCCCCTCCTGAGATAAAGAGTAGGGCATGTTTGGTACCTTTCGATTGGGAGGGTATGACCACACTCAACTGGTGCCGCCATGGAATGTCCCGCCATGTTTGGGACTCCAGTAACAGATTGTAGACCGTGACCCCCTCATGGGTGGCTGAGTCGACCAGTTCCCATTTGTAGGTTGGATCAGTTTTTTCCACATAAGCTTTGAGCGCAGGCTCCGCCAATGAAATTCCGGGAATGTATAAGCTGAACAACCCCATAACGAAAAGGATCTTTGCACAGAGAGAAATTTGGGCGCAACCTTTCATCTGTTAAGTCCATCCAACCTTTCAGAGTAATTTTAAAAGTCTAACAGGAATAGGCCGCGCCTCCAACCACTTACACGCTTTACTGTTGAAACGGAGATTGGCAGGCTTTACTTGTAAAGTGATTTTACTGACCGGACCCTCAATGAAGCCAGAGTGGGCAATAAAATAAATGTTGCATTTCTCATGATTGATGTTATGCTCACACATTATGGGAATGGTGCCCGTTGATTCAGCCGGAGGCCTCAGAGCTTCCAACCAACCCTCCATGGGGCTTGCGGTGAATGGCCTAGCGGCTACAATCCGGGAGATTGATCAGTATTTGATGGGGGTGCAAGACTGGGTGCTGAAAAGTAAAGAAGGTTTAACTCGCGAACAAGCGCGCAGAATCTTCCAGCGCTACCATAGTCCGGGGCAGAAAGATCCGTCACTTGAAGCTACGGAAGAGAGTCCCTCTGCTCAGGGCTCGGCTCCGGACCGGCAAACTCATCAGATACAGCAGATTCTCCATTATATGGAGCAAACTACCCAACGGCTCGATCTGATTGAGAATGACATTGGATATATCAAGGAAAAGGTCGACGCCATCCTCAAACGGCTTTGAGAGTCATCCTCATATTCCATGCCGTTGTTCTGGCTTGCCTACTGGAGCCCATTACGGCCATGCCTCTCGATGAGGCCTGCCAGTGGTTGGAGGCACAGGCAATTCGTGCTGCCAGCGGTTCCGTTCTTATAGCCAACAATGGAGTCCGTATTTATACCCCCGACGGATCAGCTCACTATCAAGCCCTCTGGACTCGCGACTTCTTTTATACCCTTGAGGGGTGTCCCCGTGCTGTTCCTCTTGAGGAGGCGGAGGCGGGGTTTAGATACCTTCTGGCAGGCCAACGCGAGGATGGCGCCATGCCGGACCGCGTCCAAGCTGATGGGCTGGCGGTCTATCTTCCGGGGGGAGTTGGGAATGGGATTGGGAAACTGCCTGCCACCGATAATCCCGCCTTTATGGTCAAGATCGCCGAACTCCTCTGTGAATGGCGTGGCCACTATGACCTCTATCGTGCCTGCCGTGAAGCGCTCGCCAAGGGACTCGAGTTCCCCAGAAAAAGTGCATCGGGGCTCCTTTGGATCGATCCCGCCGAACCTCACTCATCCTATGGTTTTTACGACGCCATCTCTTTGACAGGTGAACTGTTCTTTACCTCGGTGCTCCAATGGGATGCCTACCGGGCCATGGCTCGTATGGACATGAAAACGGATCATGAGGATTCCGCAAAGGAGTACTCTGTCCGGGCAGACACTTTACGAAAAGCACTGCAAAGTTTCTGGGATACTCAGGCGGGGATGTTCCGTGCGGCGACAGTGGACTGTAATCAGATTGATATCTGGGGATCGGCTTACGCAGTCTACACGGGCCTGGCGGATAACCAGCAAGCGGACCAGATTGCCCGGTACCTTATTGCCCATCACACGGACCTCATGCAGCGTGGACAATTACGCCAATGCGCCCCTGGCGAGTATTGGCAAAGATCATTGGTTCCCAAGGATCAATACCAAAATGGTGGCCACTGGGCCACACCCTTCGGATGGTGGTTTGTAACCATCCACCGGATCGATCCCGAGCTTGCCAAACGGACCTTCCTGGAGCTGATCGAGGACTTCCACACGCACGGGATCAACGAATGGATCTTGGGTGAGAAATCGGCTGTCCCGGACTATGTCGCCAGTGCCTGCCAACCCTTGGCTGGGTTGCGGCGTTGTGGTTATTATCAATCCTTGCCATGAATCCGGTCTCCCGGGTGACCGATCTCTTCGGGTGCTACCTCCATTGGGTAGACAGCCATGCGGTTCCCATCGATCCTGACTGGGGAATGGCTGCACGAGTCTGGGTGGATCCGCGTTGGTCCTTTCTCTGCCTCCTCTTCCTTGTGGGGATCATCCTGCATCCTCCCGAAGGTATGCCATTCCGTTTCTGCCTTTTCCATCTGATGTCCGGAATCGACTGTCCCGGTTGCGGAATGACACGAGCGCTCAGCCATTTAGCTCACGGACAAGCAGCTGCCGCTCTGCACTTGCATCCATTCTCACCGCTTATATTATTCTACCTCATCATCCAATCCATCTCTCCTTTTTTGACCCCGGAAGTCAGGATCCGTGTAGCGGAGGGACTTACCCGGCATGGGTCTGAAGTGGGAATCCTTTTCTGGACTCTAACCGGATTATTCATGCTCTATGGATTGGGACGGGCCTCGCTACAATTTGTGATGCAAGGGGGGCCTTTGACTATCCAGGGAGCTCCATCTTTCCGAATGGGGTGGTAGGCATTAGCATCACGGAATCCTGATGAATTGGTTTCTTGGTATCCCATGAGTATTTTACAAGCAACAAATGTCTGTAAGTCCTACAAGGGCAAGCAAGTGGTCAACGATGTTTCGGTGGAGGTTGGCCCGGGCGAGATCGTCGGTCTGTTGGGCCCGAACGGAGCAGGGAAGACCACTACCTTCCGCATGATCGTGGGTCTCATCCGCCCCGATTCAGGGAAGATCACCATCGATGGAAAGAACATCAGCCGCTGGCCGATGTACAAACGCTGCCGGGCGGGATTGGGATACCTCTCCCAGGAGCCCTCGATATTCCGTGGCTTGACTGTCCGCCAGAATGTCCGGGCGGTTCTGCAAGTCCGTGGCATTCGTGGTTATTATGCCAACCAGCGGACCAATGAGCTCCTCGAACAACTGGGGATCGAACACCTTTCAGACCAATTGGCCCATAGTCTTTCAGGAGGTGAGAAACGCCGCTTGGAGATGGCCCGTGCGATGGCCAGTGAGCCATCTTTCATCCTCCTGGATGAGCCTTTCGCGGGCGTGGATCCCATCGCCGTAGAAGACATCCAAGGCCGGATCAAGGACCTTCGTGATCAAGTAGGGATCGGAATCCTGGTAACCGACCATACAGTCCGTGAGACATTAGCGGTTACTGACCGGGCCTACATTATCAGCGGGGGGAAAATCGGGGCCGCTGGACGCCCCAGCGAGTTGATCAACAACGAGTGGGTGAGACAGATCTATCTCGGTGAGAAGTTTTATATGAATCTCCCCTCCGAGGATGAGGAGGAGACCTCGGACGTGGACTCATGAAATCCATTTCCTTGTTGCTTTTCCCCGTTTTTATGGGTTTATCCCTCACATGTTCCCAGGCGGAGGTGCCCACCATGCCTTGTGAAATCCAGGTTTACACGATCGCCAATCAGGTGGATCAATTTCTCTCAACTTCCCAGTCCCGCGAGACGGTACTGGCAAGGTTGAAGGAGTTGGGGGTCAGCAAGATTTACCTTGAATCCGTACGCTCCGGATACAAAGCAAAGGCAGAAAATGTAATCGCGAGCCGTGACTTCTTCCGCGGGAAGGACTTCGCCGTCTCGGCAGGCGTGGCCACCCTTCCTGGGGTGGAATATGGAACTGGTAGCAATGGCTCTGAATACGCCATGAACTACGAAGCGCCCAATACACGCGCGGCCCTTCAAGAGACCTTCGAGTTCTGCGCCAAGCATTTTGACGAAATCATGGTAGATGATTTCCTCATGACCGATGATGCGAGCGAGGTTTCGCAAACGGCACGAGGGAACCGTAGCTGGTCTGAATACCGTCTTGGTCTGATGACCACCATCGCACGTGATGTCCTGGTTGGACCCGCCAAGAAGGTGAATCCCAAAGTCAAGGTTATCATCAAGTATCCACAGTGGTATGACCGTTTTCATGTCTATGGTTACAATGTAATGAGCGGTCCCGAGGTGTTTGATTCAGTATGGGTGGGGACTGAAACACGTAACCCAGAGACTGAGCGGTTTGGGTATGTGCAACCCACCGAGGGTTTCATCAATTTCTCATGGCTAACCTCTCTCGGTAAAGGCAAGGTGCAAGGGGCCTGGTTCGATGCCCTTGATTGTCATTCCGAAGTCTTCCTCATGCAGGGTTATCAGAGTGTCCTAGCGGGCGCGCGCAAGATTGTCCTTTTCAACCTCGCGGACCTGATGGAATCCAATCCTGTGCTCAAACCCTTCTGGCAACGATTGGATGCCCTGGAGGATCTAGCCCGGTCAGTTGATGGCCGCAAGCCTGTGGGATTGTGCGCATACAAACCTCCGCACAGTGATCCGGGCCGGGATTCCTATCTCTTCGATTACTTGGTCACGCTGGGACTGCCCATCGAGATGACTGGTATCGCCCCCGAAAAACCCAAAGCGGTCCTCCTTTCCTCGCACGCTGCTTCCGATCCGGAGACCGCCAACCGGATGAGTGGCTGGCTCAATTCGGGAGCCACTGTGGTTGTAACCCCTGGATTCCTGGAGAAGGCTGGCTCCAAGTTGCCAAAGGAGTTGTTGGGGGGATACGCCTCCCTCTCTCCGCCTCTTCAGGAGATTCAAGTAGAGACTCTTACGGTTCAAGGTCAGAGTGTCCAAGCCGCATCCCCTCTTTCCTTCCTGAACCTTCCCCCTACCTCCGGTTGGACTGTGATGGCCTCTTGCCAGCATGAAGGCCAGGAGATCCCCATCCTGGCGGTGAAGAATGGTCTCTCGGGAGGCAAGGTCGTCTTCCTCAATACCTCCACTTTTGCGGAGGATGTGTTTGACAAGCAGGAGCTCTTCCTCGCACCCAAACAGTTGGCGATTCCGCATTGGCCGAGGGAGCTCTCCAATGTACTCCGTGAACAGATTCCTTTGCCGGTCCCAATCCGTGTGGATGCGGCTCCACCCTTTGGGCTTTACCTTTATGGTACGGACACGCTCGCACTGGCGAACTTCCAACCAGATGATCTACCGGTGAAGATCTGGATTGGAAATGCGGAGCCGGTCGAGATGGTTGTTCCTGCATGGGAAGTGATAACCAAGCCATTCTGAACGATGGAGTCCGCTTGAGCGGACTTTGATAAATTTAACCCAACGTCCCGGCATGGGGACGGCTGTATTCTGGAGGTTTTCATGAAGGTCCTGGTGATTGGGAGTGGGGGTAGGGAACATGCTCTGGCGTGGAAGCTCGCCCAGAGCCCAGACGCGGAGAAGATCTACATCGCTCCCGGCAACGCTGGCACCTCTGAAGTGGGTGAGAATATAAACATTGGCGTGGATGACCTTCAAGGTCTTCTCCGCTTTGCACACGATAGTCAGATCAGGCTGACCGTGGTGGGGCCCGAAGCGCCTTTGGTAGCGGGGATTGTGGACCTATTCGAATCTGAGGGACTGGCCATCTTCGGTCCCTCCCAGAAGGCCGCGCAGCTCGAGGGTTCCAAGGACTTCGCCAAAACCTTTATGCAGGAGTTTGGCATCCCCACCGCTGCATCCCTAACCTTCGAATCACTCGCTCCAGCCCTGGCTTATGTCGAAACCCATGGAGTTCCTCTTGTCATCAAGGCGGATGGACTTGCCGCTGGCAAGGGAGTCACCGTGGCCACGGATCTCAAGACCGCACGCCATGCCCTCAAAGAGTGTTTTGAAGACAAGGTTTTCGGAACCGCGGGAGCACGGGTGGTAATCGAGGATTTCCTTGATGGTGAGGAGGTCTCCGTCCTGGCCGTCTGCGATGGAATCCGGTTCCTGGCACTGCCTCCCTCACAAGATCACAAACGCCTGCTCGATGGCGATGTGGGCCCTAACACCGGTGGTATGGGCGCTTATTGTCCAGCCCCGGTACTGACACCAGACCTGCAAAGATTCGTCGACTCTAAAGTGTTGAAGCCCACCCTGGAGGGGATGGCCCAGCGCGGCACACCCTACAAGGGGGTACTGTATGCCGGGATGATCCTCACCCAAGATGGTCCCAAGGTGCTTGAGTTCAATTGCCGGATGGGCGATCCAGAAACACAGGCGGTACTTCCTGTTGTCCAAAATGACTTGCTGAAGTTATTCCTCGATGCCTCTACGGGAAGACTGGACCCGGCCACTGTGATCCATGTGGATCCGCGCCCAGCGGTTTGTGTGGTCATGGCCTCCGAGGGATATCCAGGTTCCTACCCCAAGGGCCGTCCCATCTCTGGACTGGCAGATTCCAAAACATGTTTGGATTACGTGGTTTTCCATGCGGGAACTAAGGCTGGCGAGGATGGCACAATCCTGACTGCGGGAGGACGGGTTCTGGGCGTGGTGGGACGCGGTGGTGACATCTCTCAGGCTATTGGGTCTGCCTATGCCTCGGTTGCAGGGATAACCTTTGAGGGTGCCCAGTACCGGCGGGATATCGGCAAACACGCGGTCACTCCTTCTTCGCGGTGATCTGCGAAAGAGGCGCCAGGCGGCAGTGGATCAGGGTTTTGAGCGCGGTGAAGAAGTCTGGCCAACCGATCTTCTTGCCCTCCCACACTGTCCGTGCTCGAAAATGGACTGGAACCTCCTTTATGGAGTAACCCAGACGGAGCACTTTGGCGGTTACCTCTGGACAGAATTCGAAACCCTCACAGCAAAGATCGATCCGGTCGAGTACCTCGCGGCGGAAGGCCTTGTAGGCGGTCGCCTCATCACTCAACCGCACCCAGAACAACCAGGAGACGATCTTCGCCAGGAGCCAGTTGGCAACCCGGTTGGGGATGGCCATGCGTTCCAATCCCCCCAGGAAACGTGATCCGAAACAGACCTCTGTCTCTTCTTGCACGATGGGATCTACAACCTGGGGGATATCTTCGGGGTCATACTCCAGATCGGCATCCTGGACGATAACAATCTCACCTGTCGCAATGGCCAGTCCGGTCCGGATCGCGAAACCCTTGCCGTGGTTCCTCTCATGGAAGATCACCGTGGTATCCGGGCGTGACCGGTATTGTTCCAGGATCTGGCGGGTTCCATCGCTGGAGAAATCATCCACCAGGATGATCTCCTTGGGTGTGTATGGGACAGTAAAAACACGTCCCAGAACCTCCTCGAGCTGCGGCTCCTCATTGTAGATTGGAATGATGATCGAGAGCCGTGGAGTGTTGGCCATGGGTCCCTTTTTTACACCGAGTATGCCATCTTGACCAGTAGGCGGTTCCCGGCGGAGAGGGTGACAGGTTGAGTAAGGCCGATGACAATCCGGCCCATATCGCTCTTCCAAGTCACAGCAACCGCATCTTCTCCAAGATTCAACACAACATCCGTAACCTGCTTGGCCTCCTTGGGTAGGGAGAAGGAAAGCTGGCGAAGTGGCAATTGACCATAGCACAGGAAGAGGGATTCACTCTGTGAGTTACCCTCGATCTTCTGCTCGAAGGAACCCCAACCTTGCGCGGTGGTAAAGAAGGAGGCATGGGCGGTGGTTCCCAGAAGTGGGTGAAAACCGAGCGACTGTCTGGGCCCATCATATATTTGGCCTTGGGCGGAGAGCAGTAAGGAGTAACTGCTCATCGCACGGGCATAATGGTCGCCGCATTCGATTTCATCCCAGGGGTTGCCCACTCCCGATGGATGCGTTCCCTTGCGGAGGCGGCCATCCGACCGCTTGCGAACCTTGGTGACGATATCGATAGACTTGTCTGTGAGTCCTTCGAACATCAGGTGACCGGCGACCTGGTATTCAATCCCGGTCCAGACTTCATCCACATACAGGGTTGGCACTTCAGGACGGCCACCATTTGGCCAGGTCCCAATCAACAAACCACTGTCATCGGGAGCGGCATAAACCCGTGGAACTTGCTTGTGGCCCTCCATCCGCTCACGCCAGTTGTATTTTAAGACTGCTTCCAAAGCGGCCTTAACCCGGTCTTCTGGAAGGACATATCCCAGATTGAGGATGTGTGCCCACCACTGGCCCACAACCTGGTCGGCGAAACACCCGGTCCCATAATTACGCCCTTTCAACTGGGTCAGGTCGCCGGGTTGGAAGTAATACTCCCCATTCCAACACTCCTCCGAGAGGCGGTTCTTTCCCTTCTCGAAGCGTTCACGGCACTGCTTGGCGTATCCCTCATCTCCCATGCGCAGGCTCATCTCCTCCATGGCACGCAGCGCGGCCAGATACAGGGAACCGATGAAGGAATTGATCCCATACACGGCATCGTCATAGGTGTTGAACTGGCAATCGAGAATGATGCCTTCGCCATTGGGGTCGTGGTTCTTCCAGACAAACGTCATAGCTTTGCGCGCGTTGACCCACCACTTTCCAAGGAAAGCATCATCGGCGGAACGGCGGTATTCACGGTAGAGTTTGAGCAGTGTACCCAACTGGCCATCGAGAGCCTCGCCGCTGTTGCGCGGAGCGCTCAGGGGAAACGCCAGGCGGTGGTGAATCAGCCCTTCTTGGGTGAGTTGGATACCCAGATCCTTGGTGCGCACCTCGCGTTCAAGATTTGGATACAGACAAGCCATGGTCTGGGCATAGTTGTAAACATGGGTGCAGTTCATCGGACAGCAGCCTTCCGAGACCGAAACCCCTTCCCAACCCGCGAAGGTCCCATCCTCAAGCCACATGCTGGTCTGGCTCTTGAGAATCGAGGCCTGAGAAGTCACGCAGTCGATGAGTGGAACCGGAAGAGTGGAGCGGTAGAAGGTGTCATGGAAGAGGTATGTGAGTCCCTCAACCTCCTCACGGTTACGCGCGAAGGTCTCAAACACATCCCTCGCATTCAAGAACAGGGTGTTGTACTTGTTCCCCACACGGTGGTCCGGATCGGCCACGCCCCCGATGAAGTGGTTGGGGAAGTACCATGAAATCGCGAAGGTGGCCTGGCTTTCCTCTCCCGGTTTGAGTGAGTAGGGAATCCGCAACGCACCCGCGAAGGATTCTCCTAACTGGGATTGCACGGATTGGAAAACACGCTTGGGAACTCCACCCTCGAGGAAAGTGAGAACATCCTTCGGATCGGTCCAGACAGGCAGGGCTTCAGCCTCACCGCTCAAACAACCCAAGGCCATATTTCCGAAGAAAGGAGACTCTTTAGGGGTACCCGTTCTGGGAGTAAACTTCACTCCAGTCAGGTAAGAGGCGACTCCCCCCAAGAGGGTATCCAAATCACCCGGGTGAACCTCATTCTGATCAAAGTTCAAGAAGACAACCTTCCCCTTGCCCAAAGAACTCACCACGGCGAGTGGGGATTCCAGTGTGGGGCCGGGAATGACTTCCGCTCCTTCTTTCAATTCCAGGTTCTTGAGAATCCCCAAGGGTAGGCCGTCCGTGAGTGGGAGTCTGGTGGACCGCTGGAGGTGATGCTGCCCTGTCCAGGATGCCTTGGGACCACCCTCCATGTTGATCTCCGTAGTTTTGAATGGAAGCAGTTCTCCAATCAGTTCCGCCTCTTCTGGGGTAAAGGCCATGGTCTCGTGGTCGGAAAGGCGGATGTCATCCACATTGATGTGCCCCCAGCCGCCTTTGCCTTCATCGACTATTTCAAGATGTCCTTTCTTACCCTTGAACTCGGAGATATCCCAGATCTTCCGGCGCAATTGTTCGCTGTTTACTCCCGCGGCACTCCGGACCACCGCCCCATCGACCACCAGACGGATCTCAGTGTCGGCGTTGTTGCCACCCCCCACCAGGAATTGGAGATAAGACTTGCAAAGATCCAATTCCGGGGAAACCAACTTGCCCAGCAGATCGTCATTGTCTTGATAGGAGTTCACAAGGCCGAGACCTATGAATCCTGTAACCGGATTCTGCTTGGAGAAGGTCCCTTTTGCTGGACCCCCGCCAAAGGCTTCGCCTTCTACTTTCCAACCTGGGGGATACTGACCGCCCTCGAAGTCAGCGATCATCACGGTTTCATTCTCTGCCACACGCGGTTTGAGGATCGCCTCCACCGCACTCCCCTTGCCACCCATGATGACCAGATTAGTGCCCGCATTCACGGCCTTTGTCAGAGTGGTGATGGCCGATGGTTCTCCGCAGTTTGTGGGATCGACCTTCCCCATCCAGACCACATTGACACCATCTTTTAGAACTGATTCGGACAGGGCGATCCAATTGTTGGTCCAGGCCCCATCAAAATGGACCCGGCTTTTCTGAACTGTCTCCAAGGCGAGCTGAATGCGTTTATCGTTGGTGGCATAAACAATGGGCTTCTCGAAGGTGGCCGCCTTGCCGGGGACCGCATCGAAATAGAGGTGATGGGTATTCTTGGTCCGGCCTGAGTGGACACGGTTGCGTCCATACCCCATAAAGCGGTTCCCCTTTACCACCGAGAAGCCATCATGTCCCACTGCATTCTGGAGACTTCCCAGCAGATGCCCTTGGACCAGTGCATTGGTTTTGTTGCGGATCTTCCAGTTCAGTAGCGCCATGGGGTAGGCGCTCATTCCGGGTTCGAGTGGAACCATGGGTGACCAGGCCTCCAGGGATATCTCCACCGGGAGATCATCGTGGTAATCCACATAGGCGATGGGGAACTCGCCACGGAAACTCAGGGACTTCATGGGAGACAGATCCGCAGCTTCAGTGAATGCTGAGGTTTGGAGCACACGTTTGAAGGATTCACCGTCCTCAGATTTCCCAGAGACAGCGAAGAAGGTTTGGCCGATCCGGGCGGGTTTGTAGACACGGTTCCAGATCTGCCATTCAGAGACCTCACCCGTTCCTACGAGAGCCACCGAACCGGTCCCGATTCCTCCCAGTGGGAAACCGATATGCTCGAGGTGCTCGCCCTCATATACGGGCCCTTGCACCGCCGCAATGTCCAACAGAGGTTGTAGAGCGGCCCTGACTTGTTCCGGCGAACTCCAAGCCCTTTGATCATACAGCTTGGTTCCCAGCCAGGCGGCCACACCCATTTGGCCAGTTACCGTCAGGAAATCACGCCGGGACAACTGATTCTTGTGAGCCATTTCAACAACCTCCAGAGATTGGGAGAAACAGGGACTCTCTCAGAGAGAGTCAGATCATATAATATCCTATGTTAACCCATGGTCATCCGATATCTCAACCCAGATTGCCTAAAAGACAATCTATAATCCGTGTGGTGATCTCGGAGTGGAGAAGCCATCCCTTTGGAGTAAGGCCGAGCGCATCCTGGGTATCTCGGCAATATCCGTGATTCTTCATATCCCGCACCAACACCTCGAAAGAAGGAGGAACCTCTCTTCCCAGAAGAGACTCTATTTCGCATCGATCCACTCCCTCCGCTGTGCGTAGGCGTAACATCACCAAATCCATCAGCTGTGCTTCTAGTCCCGGAGTCTTGGCGGAGACTGGCAGAGAGTCTGGGACCATGCTCCAGGTGGCCAGGTATGTCTCCCATTGGGCTGGATTAGAGAAGTATTGGCCCTGGAGATAGCTCGAAGCCGATAATCCGATGCCAATCCATTCTCCACCACGCCAGTACAGCCGGTTGTGACGGCAGGCATGTCCAGACCGGGCGGCATTGCTCAGTTCATAAACCTGATATCCACACCCCTCAAATATCTGCACCGCCCTCAGGAACATGTCCGCCTGGATCTCCTCTGGGTCTGGAGGCAAGGACGCAATGGCCATCTGGGTGGTGGGAAGACCAGGATGGAGGATCAGGTTGTAGAATGAGATGTGCGGGGGTTGAATCTCCAGTGCTGCCTCAAGGTCTTCTTCCCAACCGGTCAGGGTTTGCCCCGGTAGACCATAAATCAGATCTATTGACCAACTGCGGACACCTGAAGCCTTCAGGCTCTCAATCACATTCCTGGCCACGGTGGAGGTATGTTGCCGGTTCAGCAAGGTCAACAGCGCATCATCAAAGGTCTGGACACCAATGCTGACCCGGTTCACTCCCAGGCTTAACCACAAGGAAAGAAGGGAATCAGACAGACTCTCGGGATTGGCCTCGGCACTGATCTCCACATCCGGTTCAATCGTAAATCCACTGGTGATTTCCTCCATCAGACGAGACCAGAGGTCCGGATGGAAACGGCTGGGGGTTCCCCCTCCAAAATAGAGAGTAACCAACGGTCTCTCCAGGCGTGGAACCCAGAACACAATTTCATTCAAAAGGCATTGGAGGTATTGATCCTGGAAATCATCCCGCCCCGTGACTACCGAGAAATCACAATAACCACACCGGGAAAGGCAGAAGGGGAGATGGACATACAACCCAGTTCTGGGAGGAGAGTCCTGAGGAGTCACTTCGTGGGTGGCTCATCCGCCGGAGAGTAACGTGCCATGACTTCACTGATGGGACGGCCAATGACCAGATCGAGAGCTGCCATTGCGATGATATACTGAATCTCAGCCCGGACTCGTGTTGAGGAGGCTGAGGTGAGATCATTCTGGGCCTGTGCAATATCAAAGATATCAATCTCTCCAAACTCACCCAGCTCCACCATTTTCTTAAAGGTCTCGCGTGCCAGTTCTTCATTACGGCGCAGAATGGAGATCCGCTTGGTCAAAGTCTCCTGAGCACGGAAGGCCTCATCCACATTATTGGCGATCACCCGTTCCTGCTGTTCGTAATTTGTCTTCGCTTGCCGGACCAGGATTTGATTCCTTTGGTAGTTGGCTTTGTCCGAGGGCAGGTTCAGGGGGAGATTCAAGCGGAGATCCGCCCCGGCATTCTGGTAATCAAACATGGAATAGGATTCGTAGAGGTGTTCATCTTCATCACTCACCCCCATATGAGCCGAGAAATCCAGGTTGGGAAGAAGCGCATTCTTGGCTTGTTCGAAATAAAGATCCTGTTGACGAACCGCAAGTTGAAGGGCACGGAGGTCTGGGCGGAGTCTTAGGGCCTCGGTGACTGCCTCATCTACAGTGTAAATGGGTTGAGAAATAATGGGCACATCTGTACTTGCCAGAATAATCGGGGCGGTGGGTTCTAGCCCCATGCTCAACCGTAGGTCAATGAGAGCGCTCTCCACATCATTTTTTGCGCTGACCAGTTCTTGTTGAGAAGAGGTCACTTGCCGTTCGGCGTTGAGGAGATCAATGTGTGTGATATTCGCTGGAATGAAGGGCGCTTTCTCCTGTGTCAGGTGGAAGACTGTCGAAGCTCTTTTATAGGAATCCTGTTGTACCAGGGCCAAAGCGATGGCCTGTTGAACACTTAAAAAATTTTGGACCACTTCCGCGATGACCGATTGAATGGATCGTTCCAAGTCCAGATTAGTGGCAGCCTGTTCCAATTCCTGAACTCGCAAGTCCGTCATGGCCACCTCCCCAGCGCCCTCCAGGAGGGGCTGAGTGATGGCGACATTAGCCTCGGAGAACCAACGGACATCAGCCATACGGTTCAAATAAACAGGATCTCCATTGGCATCGAGGATGGTATAGGTACGCGGAACTTCCGTAGATTGATAAGTTGTTCTTCCACCCAGGGACAAAGCTCCACCATTGGAAAAGCGTCGGCTGACGATGGTCCCATCGGAATTACCCGCTGAGGATCCCTCCGATCCTCCTAGCGAGAATGAATACCGGTCACTATTCGTATGCGCCAGATTCTCGTCATAATGCGCCCCTGTACCGAGCTGATAGATATTACCGAACTCCTCCTGGCGTTCACGGAGGGTGATCTGAGCACTGCGCAGACTGTCTCGCGCGTTGCGTAGGGGACGGTTGTTCTCCAGAGCGATATGGATGCAGTCCCAGAGGCGGTAACCTTTTTCCTTGGAGAGGTTTGGGTGCCATTCTGGGACGGGGGGGAGTTGGGCGAGATCCGCGCTCGCTTGCTTGACAGCCGAGAGTGCGGGGGAGGCTGAATAGCCCTCCACCTCCAGGGGAGCCATATCCGGTTCGGATTCCTGCAGATCTTGAGCATTGGCGAATGGCACTGGCAGCCATATAGCCCCTAAAAACAAAATCAGTCCAATAGGAATCCTAGGAATTAGCCATAAGAGACCATCCACAGAGAATCCCCTTGTGTGACATGTTTGCCTACGGTATGAAGTCCTCATAACTCAAATCCAGGTTATCGGCTCCTAAGTGGATATACTTAACGACTGGTATTCCATGGGAGTTGGCAAACACAACATATCCATTCCCCACAATGGAGGGGGGGCTCGGAGTTCTGCAAGGATACTTTTATAATTGACAGGGGAGTAACGGCTGGCAACAATGCTGGGAAGATAAACCCCCTCTGCTTTGGAGTGGCTCCAAGATGGAAGCAAAGAGGAGGGGAGCGCAAGGGAAAGGGGATGATTCTATGTCAACGAGCGATGAGGTAATGGAGATCGGAAGAAATGCTGGTCTTGTCTGGGATGAGTTAAATTCGAATGGATCGGTCACGATTGCATCCCTTAAGAAATCGAGAAACCTGAGTGAGGTTGAAGTTCAACGCGCGATCGGTTGGTTGGCGCGTGAGGATAAGATTACTTTTGAGCAGAAGGGGAAGGGTTTTCTGATTGGCCTGAAATAGACCAAGTTCCCAAGATATGACTACTACAAGCGAATTGAAGTATGACTTCCCGGACCAACGAGGGTATTTCGGGCAGTTCGGGGGGAAGTTTGTGCCAGAGACCCTGATGGGGGCTTTGGAGGATCTGGAAAAAGCATACAGGGAAGCCCAGCAAGATCCGGCATTCCAGGAGGAACTCCACTACCTGTTGCGGGAATATGCTGGCCGGGAGACTCCTCTCTTCGAAGCCCGCCGTCTCTCGGAGCATTATGGGACCGGGAAGATCCTCCTGAAAAGGGAAGACCTGCTTCACACGGGCGCCCATAAAATTAACAACACACTCGGGCAAATTCTCCTCGCCAGGCGGATGGGAAAGAAACGGATCATTGCGGAAACTGGGGCGGGTCAGCATGGAGTCGCCACCGCCACCGTGTGTGCTTTGATGGGTTTGGAGTGTATTGTCTACATGGGCAAAGAAGACATCCGGCGGCAAAGCCTGAATGTCTTCAGAATGAATATGCTGGGAGCCAAGGTCGAACCAGTTCTCAGCGGAGCTCAGACCCTCAAGGATGCCACCAATCAGGCCATCCGCGATTGGGTATCCAATGTCCGGGATACCTTTTACATCATTGGCTCCGTAATTGGACCGCATCCTTATCCCATGATGGTCCGTGACTTCCAATCCGTCATTGGCTCCGAGACCCGCCGTCAGTGCCTGGAACGGTATGGACGGTTGCCGGACTATGTAACCGCATGTGTCGGCGGGGGCAGCAACGGCATGGGGATGTTCTATCCCTTTGTGAGAGATCCCAGCGTGAAGATCCTGGGCGTCGAGGCAGCGGGTTTGGGTCTCGAGACAGGTAAGCACTCTGCCTCACTTTCTAAAGGCAAGACCGGTGTTTTCCACGGTAGTATGATTAAGTTATTGCAGGATCATGAGGGTCAGATCCGTCTGGCTCACAGTGTCTCCGCTGGACTCGATTATCCCGGGACCGGCCCTGAGCATTGTCATCTCCATGATTCAGGAAGAGCCCGGTATGAGTCGGTTACAGATGAGGAGGCTATCCAGGCCTTTCAGCGCTTATCACGCCTGGAGGGGATCCTCCCCGCTTTAGAATCCTCTCATGCCTTGGCCTATCTGGAGTATCTGATGCCCACTCTGGGCAAGGACAATCTGGTGGTAGTGTGCCTTTCGGGACGTGGCGATAAGGATGTTTTTACTGTTGCCGAACAGATCGGTTATGACTTGGAAGTGGGATCATGAGCCAGGTCTCCGATCTCTTCAAACAACTCAAACAGCGCGGACGGACCGCATTGGCCCCCTATTTCATGGCGGGCTATCCGGATCTGGACACCAGTTTTCAGCTCATGCGGGAAGCCGCGCGGGCTGGGGCTGACCTGATCGAGATGGGAATGCCCTTTTCTGATCCACTCGCCGATGGCCCGACCATCCAAAAGGCGGGACAGACTGCCCTCCAGCATCCCTTCACCCTGCACGAACTCCTGGAAAGGTTCGGGAAGGTCCGGGGTGAGATCGGCATTCCGGTGGTCCTCATGACCTACTACAACCCAGTCTTCCAACTGGGTCTGGAGAGAACAGCCGGACTAGCCGCCGCGAATGGGATCGCCGGTTTTATCGTCCCCGACCTGCCTTTGGAGGAATCCGCCGCGTTCAACCAGGCCTGCTCCAGTCATGGCTTGGATCTGGTACCCCTCATTGCTCCCACAAGTAGCCCCGAGAGGATTAAAAAAATCGATGCTCACGCCACTGGAATGCTTTATTATGTGAGCCGGGTGGGTACCACGGGTGCGCGGACGGAACTGCCCCCGGAGCTTCTGGAAGCACTAGATGCTTTCCGGGCGGGCACCACACACCCGTTTGTGGTTGGATTTGGTATTAGCACTCCGGAACATGCACGGTTGTTGCGCAGCCATGCGGATGGGATTGTGATTGCCAGCGCCATCATCGACCGTCTGGAAGTTACACCCCGTGAGGATCTCGCACGCTGTGTCCGCGATTTCCTCCAGCCGCTGTCCGCAGTCCTGGGGTAA
>CAYRBI010000013.1:43217-66697 GCA_964422415.1 uncultured bacterium
CCCCCTCGCTACACCGCCATCAACACACCGGTCAAGAAAACCGAAATTCCCGGCGGTCTGTGGATGCGCTGTGAGAAATGCGATGAGATGATCTTCAAGAAGGAATGGGAAGACAATCTCAAGATTTGCCCCAAGTGTGGCCGTTATTCCCTTATGGGAGCACGGGAACGGCTGAGTTCACTGGTAGATCCAGGCAGCTTCACCGAAAGTGACTCTGGAGTGGCCTCCATCGACCCCCTTCAATTCCAGGGGTATGCGGACAGCCTCGCCAAGAGCCGTAAACGTACAGGCGAGAAGGAGGCTGTTATTAGTGGAGCAGCCAAGCTGTGTGGAACTCCGTGCCAGATCGCGGCCTTTGATTTTAACTTCATGGCGGGGAGTATGGGCTCAGCGGTGGGGGAGAAGGTGACTCGAACCCTCGAACGGGGACGAGAGAGCAGTCAACCCGTAGTCATCATCTCCGCTGGCGGCGGAGGAGCGCGTATGCACGAGGGTATTCTCTCACTGATGCAGATGGCCAAGACCAGCGCCGCCGTGGCACGCATGCGCGAACGTGGAATCCCCTTCATCTCGGTCATCACTCATCCCACCATGGGAGGTGTGGCCGCGTCGTTCGCCTCCTTAGGCGATATCATCATCGCCGAACCGGGTGCATTGATCGGATTCGCCGGACCGCGTGTCATTGAACAGACCATCGGTCAACGTCTGCCCGATGATTTCCAGACCTCGGAGTTCCTTTTGAAACATGGAATGATCGACATGATCGTGGGACGCCATGACCTGCGTTCCACATTGGGAAGGCTTTTGAGTCTGTTGGCAAACTAAGGCGTGATGAAAACCTAACCCCCCCGCCCCCCTTCCCTAAAAGGAAGGGGGGCGGGGGAGGTTAGGTCCGCGAAAAACTGCTTGATCATTCATTTTTTGCGGGTAACAACCCGCTCCATTTGGCATATAATTAAAGATGAGATGTGGATCTGAGTCTGGATGGCTTCGGTTCATGGCCTGTCTATCGCTTCCTTGGCCCTGAAGGGAGGTGATTATTCTCTACAGTTCCATTTGTTCCCTACAGAATAACACTGCAATGAAGGAGGTGCGTCATGAAACAGTTACCTCAGATCGTCGATCAGCAGATGCGTGAGTGGGAACTACGCCGGAGGGGGGACCAAAAAATCTCCCCACTCGAAAAGGGTCCGGTGGTCTGTATCAGTCGAGAATTGGGGGCGGGCGCGAGGGTGATCGCCCGGCGCCTGAGCGAGGAGTTGGGATGTGTCATCCTCGGGAGAGACACGATCGATTTCGTTGCCGAGGATCTTCACGCACAGCGCAAGTTGGTGGATGCCCTCGATGAACAGGGACGCGCGAGCTGGGAGCGTTGGGTCGAGGGATATCTACATGGTTCTCCCGTGGAATACGATGAGTATGGCCGTTCACTCATCAAGGTTTTCCGCGCGGCGGCGGAAAAGGGAAGTGTGATCTTTCTCGGAAGAGGCGCGAGTTTTGTATTGGGCTTGGATAATGCCTTTTGTGTCCGCCTCATAGCTCCCATGGAACGCCGGATCACGCAGCTGATGTCCTATGAATCCCTGACACACGAGCAAGCTGTTGAACGGATCCGGAAGAGGGACATTGAGCAGATAACCTTTACCCGCAAGGTCTTCCACCGCGAGATCACCGATCCGTTGGCGTTCCATCTCATTCTCAACATGCATAAGATGGAATTGGAACAGGCAGTGCAGCTGATCCTCATGAACATGGCCATGGAAGGCTTCCTTCATCGTAAGGAATCGAAAGTGAAACCATCTGAGGCTCATTCCAGATGAGCCGCATACTGCCCTGTTTATCAAGAGAAGACCAGGAACGACTTCTCCGGATTGCCCGGGAAGCCATCCAACGGAGAGGGAAGGGGTTGACTGACCTCGGCTCCGGCTTGCTTCCGGGTAGTCCGCTTCTGAATCCCCACGCCGTTTTCGTAACCCTCTTCGAGGGAGAGAATCTACGTGGCTGTATCGGCCACCTGTCGCCGGATCATCCGGTGTGGGAATCAGTGGCACGTATGGCCTGTGAAGCGGCTTTCCATGACCCTCGTTTCCAAGAGGTTTCATCCGAGGAGCTTCCCCGTCTCCACATCGAAATATCGATCCTTACCGAACCCCAAGATGTGAAGTCGATCGAGGACATCCTACCTGGACGGGATGGATTGATTATCGAGGGCAAGGGCCGGCGAGGTTTGTTACTTCCCCAGGTGGCGGAGAAACGGGATTGGGACGTGAACACCTTCCTTGAGCAGACCTGCTGGAAGGCGGGTCTCAACAAAGATGCCTGGAAGGAGAAGGGCATCCGGATCTCCCGCTTTGAGGCCCTTGTGTTTGGTGAGAATGAAAGTCCTCATGAGACTGGTTAATTGACAGGGGAGGGGAGGGGGTGAGGATCGGATCTCATATGTCCACCTCTGGTGGCGTCGACAAGGCCTTTGCCAGGGCAGAGGCGCTCGGCTTGGAGGTGATGCAGATCTTCACCCGCAACCAGAACCAATGGTCCTCAAAGCCCATCCCACCCGGGGTGGTCAAGGCGTACATGCGCGAAAGAGAGCGTACGGGCATTGAAACGGTTTTCGCCCACGGGAGTTATTTGATCAACCTATGCTCTCCGGACAAGACCAATCTGGAGAAGTCACGCGCTGCTTTGTGCGATGAACTGCAACGCTGTGATCTTCTCGGGATCCCTTACCTGATCATCCATCCAGGTTCTCACCTGGGACGGGGCGAGGCTCTTGGATTGTCCTTGATTGCCCATAGCATTAACCAGGTCTTCCAGGACATGCCAGTCTCCAAGACCATGCTTCTATTGGAAAACACCGCGGGGCAGGGCTCCAATCTGGGGTATCGCTTTGAACACCTCGCGGAAATCCGCAACCAGGTCAACTGTCCTGAACGAGTGGGCATCTGTTTTGATACCTGCCATGCCTTCGCGGCTGGTTACCGGATGGATTCCGAATCAATGTGCCGTAAGGTCTTTGTTGAAGTTGATTCCACGGTAGGACTGGAGCATCTCAAGGTATTCCATTTCAATGACTCCAAGAAACCCTTGGGCAGCCGGATCGACCGTCATGAACATATCGGTAAGGGAGAGATCGGACTCGCGTTATTCCGGTATCTCATGCGGAGCAGACGGTTCTCCCGGCACCCGCTGGCTCTTGAGACACCCAAATCCGAGGATTACCACGAAGACCGGGAGAATATCCAGGTGTTGAAAGGACTGCTAAAAGATTAGTGCCCAGTGGGGCGTGTCATCGAGGCGAGGAATTCATGGACTTCCTTGACGAGTTCATCCATGCGTTCCTCGGTAAAGCCGGTTGCCTCGGAGCAGTAATTGGAAACCGGCGGGAGCAGTCCCCCACTTGCCAACCCAACTCCCATCCGGAGACTGACATTGTTGGCGAGATAGGTGATCACCGCCAGAAGGGGACGCCCCTTGGCGTCCTCGGGATTGTGATGGAATCCGATCGCCAGAGTCAGTTCCTGGGGAAAGTTCCAGTTATCCGCGATCTGCGCTCCCACTTCGGCATGGTCCAAACCAAAGAGGTCGTGTTCCACCGAGCGGGTGATAGCTGGCAGGGTGGCCCGCTGTTGGAAGAGATCCTTGTGTTCACGGAGATACCTGGCCAAGACAATCTTCCCAACATCATGCAAGAGACCTGCGGTGAAAGCTGTATCGCTGAGACCGGGACGGAGTTTTCTTGCCAAAACCTGTGCCGCTACCGCCACCGCGACAGAGTGGTCGGAAAGGCCATTCCGCTTAAAATTGTAAATGGAGAGATCCTGAAGGAGATAAACCTGATTCATGGCGCTGGTTAAGACCATGTTACGTACCGTCTGGAAACCGAGGTACATGATCGCTTGTTGCACCGAGCTGATTACCCGTGGCAGACCGTAGTACGCGGAATTACACAGCTTCAACACATTCGCCGTGAGTGCCTCGTCCCGTGAAATGACCTTGTTGAGTTCCGCGGCGGAGACATCCGGATCATTGGTCATCTGGAGGACACGTGTGGCGACCTCGGGGAGTGGGGGAATCTCCTTGATATCCTGTAAAACCCGCCTAATGAGAGCGCTTTCCGCCATCCTGAATCACCTTCCCTCAAATAACATCAGGCCGCTTAGTCATTAGAGGGCCTGGGAAGAAGGATAATAGCCGGTTGTGCCCTGTCACGGCTGACCGGTTTCGGACGTTTGGGCCGTTCTTCCTTCTTGGGTTGCGGAGGAGGTGCTTCCTGGACCGGAGCACGTACTGGTTCGGGTTGAGGAACCACCAGTGTTTCGTGGTTGATCCGCTGTTTCATCATCTGGCCCGGTTTGAAATGAATCAACTTCTTGGCTGGAACCTGGATGGTTTCTCCCGTTTTGGGATTTCTGGCCGAGCGAGCCGGGATCGATTTGACCTTAAATATACCGAAATTGCGGATCTCGATGTTACCATCAGCACCCAGACCGCTGCACATTGTGTCAAACATGCACTGTATGTTATCGCGGACTGTTTGTATGTCCAAACCTGTCCGCGCCGCAACTTCTTTTACTAGGTCTTTCTTAGTCTGAGTGTTCATGGGAATCCGTGACGCAAGTTTAATGATTTCAGACGCATGAAAAATATGAGGCAACCCACCCCATGTCAAGAGGAACACTCATCGCTTTATCCATTCATACCAATTCACCGCTTTCACTTGACGATCTCCATACCGGAGCAATGAACTGGCTGGTAAAGGGTGTTCCGCTCCTGGGGAATCCGGCCTGAACCGGTAATGAGCTTACGCAGTTGTTCCACGGTCAGGACACCGGGTGTTCTGGCTCCGGCATCATGATAGATGTGTTCATCGATTACAGTCCCATCCAGATCATCGGCCCCAAACCAGAGGGACATCTGCGCGGTCTCCAATCCCAACATTACCCAATAAGCCTTGAGGTGAGGGAAGTTATCCAAGAACAAGCGGCTGACCGCGAAGATGAGAAGGCTTCGTAATCCGCTGGGCCCCTCGGTCACTTGCAGGGCATTGTTCTCTGGATGATATGCCAGTGGGACAAAGGTCATGAATCCTCCGGTTTCATCCTGGAGCTCCCGTAGACGGGATAGGTGATCCACGATTTCTTCATCCGTTTCGATATGCCCATATAACATGGTGGCATTGGTGGGGATCCCAAGACCATGCGCGGTACGATGGACTTCGAGCCATTCCCCGGCATTACACTTGCCCCCGCAGGTCAGATCACGAATTCGTTGAGAGAAGATCTCCGCTCCGCCACCCGGAAGAGAATCCAGTCCTGCCTCCTTCAGATAGGAAAGGACTTCACGGATGGTCATCTTGCTGACCCGCGCCAGCCAAGCGATTTCTACGGCACTCAAGGATTTGATATGAAGGGTGGGATACTCCCGCTTGATCGCACGGTAGAGAGAAGCATAGTACTCCACACGCGCGGTGGGGTGGCACCCTCCCACCATGTGGAGCTCAGTCAGGCCGGAACCGGCCATCGCTCGCACTCGCTCCACCGCCTCCTCCGGCGTGACCAGGTATCCTCCCTCCTGACCAGGTTTCCGGTAGAAGGAGCAGAAGGTGCAGTGGAACACACACACATTGGTGGGGTGGATGTGACGGTTGATGTTGTATGTGCAGCGTGTCCCCCAGAGCCTTTCCCGCACCTGATTCGCCATCCGCCCAATGCGCAAGATCTCCTTACTCCTTAGGAGGGCTAATGCCTCTTCAGTGGTAAATCTTGACCCCTTGTTGACTCGTTCCTCGACCGGTTCGAGGGTAGGAGTGGTGATTGAAAAGGCGGTCATTGTTGGACGAGAGCCGTTCCAGAAGTGGCGATGGCACGCACTGGGATATAGTCCATCCCATGGGGGAGAAGGTCCACTGTTATGAACCTTGCACCCGATGAACCACAGATCTCCCGTAACAGCTTTTGGCGATCCAGATGGGAGAGCTGGTTCAGCTCGGACTCTGTCAGACTGAGGCGGAGAAGGGAATCCTCGTGAAGGACAGGATGCCCGTCGATTCCCATCTGAACCAATGTTTCCTTCAGCTCAGCTAGATCGAGGGATGACTGATCTGGAGTCAGTGAGTTCCTGGTTCCATACGGACACAGATCCACCACCACCCACTGGAATCCCAACCCAGAGCATTGAGCGTGAACCATCTCCCGGAAATCCTTACCGCCCAGGAGTGGCATATCACTGGCTCCGAGTTCGATTCGCAATGTGTTTCCATGCCACCGTGCCCGGCACTGCCGTGCTCCTGTCGCCCGCAATACTTCCTCAGCGGCCTCCACTGTGGCCAATCCAGCGCGGGTAATGACAACTCCCGTGGGGAATCGCGAGGCCAGGCAGGCCGATGCGGATTTATCCCAGTTCGGTAAACCTAACTCACGTGCGAATTCGCGGATGTCGGACTTGGTGAAGCCTGCCTCGACAAAGGGACTGCGGATGTTCTGCTCACGCACTGCCTGATATCCGGGACGATGTCCGGAGAGGTCCTCGGAGTGAGTTCCCTCGATTACCCAGCGGAAGCCCCGGCGCTCCGCCTCGTGTTTGACTACTGATAAAAGCTCGGTCTTGCAGTAGTAACAACGGTTCCCGGGATTGGCGGTGTAACGGGGATCCTCCATCTCATGGGTCTCGACCTCGGCATGGGGTACACCAATAAGGCACGCCAAGCGCCGGGCCTCCTCCAATTCCGAAGCGGGGAGACTGGGGGAGACACAGGTCAGTGCCATGGCATGCTCTCCCAGTTCCTGGTAGGCCACCTTCGCCAGGAGTGTACTATCGATCCCACCCGAGAAGGTGACCACCACTGATTCCATTTCACGGAAGAGAGTACGGAGTACGGCTTGCTTGAGTGAACTCATGATTTCCTCATCTTAGGGGGAACCCCAATGAGGCGGCAAGGGTGGCCATGGTGTATTTGCGAATTGTGGGGAGGGAAGGGGGGGAATATACTTGATACATGGACACCTCCTTCTTCTCACACAAATCCATCATCGTCACTGGCGGAGCCCAAGGCATTGGCATGGCCACCTGCAGGGCCTTTGCACGACAGGGAGCCAAGGTCTTCATCGTGGATATCGATGAGGAAGCGGGGGTGGAATTACAGGATGCTCTCCACTCGGAGGGACGCAAGGCCATCTTCATTCCGGTAGATGTCTCAAAGGAAACTGGTGCCGAGAAGATGGTGGGTACAGTGATTGGTGTCACTGAACGAATCGATGTTCTGATCAACAATGCCGGAGTGGGGTGTTTCAAGAATCTGGAGGACCAAAGCCTCGAAGACTGGGAACAGGTGATGGGGATCAACCTGCGAGGTCCTTATCTGTGTTCGAAACTGGCTGTGCCTTACATGCCGGAGGGTTCCGCAATCGTCAATATCGCCTCGACTCGCGCCCTCATGTCTGAACCAAACACAGAACCTTATTCCGCGTCGAAGGGTGGCCTTCTGGCGCTGACACACTCCTTGGCGATGAGCCTTGCTCCAAGACGGATCCGGGTGAATGCGATTTGCCCCGGTTGGATTGATGTCTCGGATTATCAGAAACAATCCAAACGGTCGCAGCTGTCCCTTTCCGATGCGGACCACCTCCAACACCCAGTGGGACGAGTGGGCCACCCCGAGGACATCGCCGAGGCCTGCCTCTTTCTCGCGGATGCTACCAAGTCCGGTTTTATCACCGGCCAACACCTGGTAGTGGATGGGGGCATGACGGTGAAGATGATTTATGTGGAATGAGATGCCCGGTGAAGAAGTATCTCTCCTCTCTCATCTGAATTACGGTATGCTACGGGTATGGATTTCTGAAACAGGAGTGTCCAACGGGTATGGTCGACATCGAGAAACAAATCGATTACTGGCGGAATGGTGCCGATGAGGCCTGGGAAGTCGGGTGCGACCTGGTCGAACGCGGCAAGACTCTGTATGGCCTTTTCTTCATCCACCTGGCCATGGAGAAGATGCTGAAGGCCCATGTGTGCAAGCAGACAGAAGAACTCGCACCAAAGATACATGCTCTACTAAGATTAGCGGAAACTGCTGGAATAGAGTTGGAATCAGAACAGAAATCAACCTTGAATGTAGTGAATGAATATTGTATGGAAGGTCGATATCCAGAATCTTTCGCGGAACCACCGAGTAAAGAAAGAGCTCAGGCATTGATAAGAAAAAGTGAGAAGACATTTCAATGGTTAAAGACTCTGTTGTGAAATCGGTCCGCCAATATCTTTCAGTTTTGGGTGAGGACGGAATCCCCATATCCTTCGGTGTGGTCTTCGGATCACAAGCCACTGGGCTGGCTCATGAATGGAGTGATATTGACTTGATTGTGGTCTCTCCTAAGTACGACACACAAAGAAGCCGTGATGAGGTGGAAGATCTTTGGAGTAAGGCCGCGAATATCGACAGCCGTCTGGAGCCCATCCCCTGTGGCGAGGTCGAATGGCGCGAGGATGACTCTCGCGCCATTGTCGAAATCGCCCGCAGGGAAGGGGAAATCATCTACCCCTAACTGATCACAATCGGCTTCACCGCCAGAATCAACTCATTCGCCTTCAGCTCCTCCAGCACATTCGCTGGGACGGGCTGGTTGACATTGATGATCTCAAGAGCAACCGGACTGTTCCTGTTGGGTCCCAGTGACATGCCGGAGATGTTGATCCCATTGCGCGCGAGTATGGTTCCCACGAGTCCCACCACACCCGGAAGGTCTTTGTTACGGACCAGCAACAGGTGTCCTACCGGCCGCGCCTCCACCTGGTAATCGTCAATCATCACAATACGCGGGACATTCTGTCCTTCGAAAATGGTTCCCGAGATTGTGAGGGACATCTTGTTGGTCGTGATGGTAACCGACACCAAGCTGGTGAAACCGGTGGCCACGCTACTGGCGAGAGACTCCACTTTGAGTCCCTGCATCTTGGCCAGGAACTCCGCGTTGACATAATTCACGGTTTCCGGCATGAGCGTCGAGATGGCTCCGCGTAAGGCGCCAGTTGTGACAGGAGACTCATCGACTTTAGTGATGTCTCCCTGGCAATGGACAGTAATCTTTTCAAAAGTGCCCTCGACAATTTGCGCCGCGAACTGGCCGAGCTTGTCCGCGAGCTGGATGAAGGGACCGAGAATCCGCCGGGATTCTGGATCCAGCCTAGGCAAATTCACCGCATTGCGTACTTCACGTTCCAGGAGCGCATCGACCATCTGCTCGGCCGTGGTAATAGCGACATTGATCTGGGCTTCATTGGTGCTCGCGCCGAGGTGCGGGGTGGTGATGACATTGGGCAGGCCGACCAGGGGATATTCCTTGGGGGGTTCGGCGGGGTACACATCGATGGCAGCACCCGCTACCTGACCGTTCTGGATGGCCTCGGCCAGATCATTCTCATTGATAAGTGGGCCACGGGCGGTGTTGACGATGAACACCCCCGGCTTCATCTTGGCGATGTTGGCCTTGTTGATGATACCGCGCGTCTCATCGGTGAGTGGGGTGTGCATGGTGATAATATCCGCGTTGCGGAAGAGGGTATCCAGATCCACCAGCTCGATGCCTTGGCTGGCGGCGGACTCCGCCGAGGTGAAGGGATCGAAACCAATGGTGCGGATCTCGAAAGATTGCGCGCGTTTAGCCACTTGGCGTCCGATGCGTCCCAGGCCGATGATTCCGAGCGTCTTCCCAAAGGCCTCACGCCCGGTGAACTTACCACGGTCCCAGCCACCCTGGCGCATCCAGGAATCGGCTTGGGGAATCTTCCGCAATAACGCGAGCATCAGGGCCACGGTGTGTTCGGCGGCGGAGGTAGTGTTCCCCTCGGGGGTGTTCATCACCACGATGCCACGCCGGGTGGCGGCGGCGGTATCGACATTATCAATGCCCACCCCTGCCCGGGCGATCACTTTCAAGTTCTTGCCAGCCTCAATCGCCTCGGCGTCTATCTTCGAGGCCGAACGGACGATAACTCCATCACATGTGGCGATCTCATGGAGCAGCTCCTCGCGCGTGATCGACTTACGCGCATCCACTTCAAAGCCAGGCTCCCGCTTGAGAATCGCGGTTCCTTCGCCATCCAAGCCATCACAGATCAGGATACGGAATTTTTTATCGCTCATCGCATTGCTCCCAGTTTATCGAGTGTGATCTCCACGCGCTGAAGATCGTATCTTTTCTTTGTGTATTGGTGTAGCCATTTTTTTTAGGAGGAACTTCATACACCCTTTCGGATTTCCATGAACGCTGTAATCTCAGCCTCACCCGTTTTTGTTTACAGGATGTTTGGTTTCTATGCGTCCTCCAGAGTCATCTTGCTCATATCATCCGTGCCGCCACTATCATAGAGGTAACGGCTGATCAGGTTCACATAGTCAGACCATTTTCTTCCAGCCACCCGCGCCTTGAGGATCTCCCGGCTGAAGGCATTCATCTGCGCATCCAGATCATCTGCCCGCGAAAGGATCAGGGCCTCGCGTGTCTGTGGCGCGCGAACCGCATCCGGGCTATCCCCATGATGTGACAGGATCAAGTGACGGACCTCCATGATCAGATCTTGCGGAAAGTCCTCGATCTGGGCCGCATACTCGCATACCTTGTTGTCGCCCAGGATTTGGTGCCCCACCAACCGTCCCATGTCGCTGTACTCAATCACCGTGGAGTAAACAAACTCCAACACCTTGCCCAGGTCATGGAAGATGGCTCCCACAATGACCAGATCCCGCTTCACAACGGGGTACCGGTCCGCCAGAACCACGCAGTTCTTGAGTACCCCTAAGGTGTGCTCGGCGAGCCCTCCCAGGTACCCATGGTGCCATTGCTTCCCACCGGGAGCACGAAGAAATCCCTCCACAAAGGGCTGGTCGGCGAAGAACTTGGCCAGGAGCTTGGCCAGGAAAGGATCTTTGACTGTCCGGGCAACCGCTACCAACTCCTCCCAGGTCGAGGTCACATCGATCTCGATGGAGGGAAGGAAATCATTGGGATCCAGATGGTCTACATCCTCGAGTTTTTCCAACCGCTTGATGGAGACTTGCGGTTTCTCGCGGTAGGTCTCGACAGTACCCTGGACCTGGACCACATCGCCGATCTGCAGGGAAGGGTAGACTACCTCGGCGCCATTCCAAAGCACGGCGGCGATCCGTCCTGTCCGGTCCCCCAGTTTCACCTGCAGAAATTTGCCGCCGGCATAGGTCTTCATGGCCATATGCGTAAGCGCAAAGGGAGCATCTACCGTTAAGCCGGGACGGAGCTCGTTCACAAAGGTTTTTCTAGTAGCCGTAAATAGATCTTGTTGCTGGATTCCCACAAGGCCCCCCCTCGGAGCGTTTGAGCGAAGAGGATAAGGGGCGCGCGCATGAGACGGAAGGGGGAACTTTCATCTCCTTGACACCTGAGTTCTGTCTCCGCACCATCCCAGGAATGGCGATTCTAGAGATCCATGACCTCAAGAAAAGTTTCACCGCACCCGATGGGGAGGAATGCCCGGTCCTCGATATACCCCTGTTTTCTCTGGATGAGGGTGCACAGGTGGGACTGGAGGGGAGCAGTGGATCGGGGAAGACCACTCTCCTGCATATCATCGCGGGGATTCTCCCGCCAGACTCAGGGAGTGTCGTCCTCAAAGGCCAAAACCTCACCGCCCTATCCGAATCACAACGGGATCGGTGGCGCGCCACTCACACGGGTTACATCTTTCAGACCTTTAATTTATTGCAGGGATACACAGCCCTTGAGAACGTAGAACTGGGGATGTTGTTCGGAAGCGGCATTGATCCCGCCTATGCCAAGGAGCTCCTCGACCGGGTTGGCCTTTCACACCGTATGAACTACCGACCCAGCCAACTCTCGGTTGGCCAGCAGCAAAGGGTTGCCATGGCCCGTGCGCTCGCTAATCACCCCGCGCTGGTTCTCGCCGATGAACCCACCGGAAACCTCGATCCCCATCACACCGGAGAAGCCCTTAACCTGATCCGCGAGATTTGCCGGGAGCGGGGAGCTACCCTATTGCTCGTGAGTCATGATCGCTGGATTTTGGAACAATTCAACGAGGTCTGCCGTTTGACAGAGATAAACCGGGTCGGTGGAAATGCGGACAAGCGCACGCCTACGCGGGAGGGAGCCCTTCTGCAATGACCCGCCACCACCAGCACTCCTTGGGAGGTCTGTTCCTGATTGTCCGCAAGAGTTTGCGTCAACATGCGCTCTCCACCATGGTGACAGTCCTCTCCGTCGCTCTCGCCAGTGGTCTTGTGATGGCGGTTTTCGCCATCGACCGCCAGACCTATGACGCCTTTACAGGGGGGCCGATGGGTTACGATGCGGTTCTGGGAGCACGTGGCAGCCAACTGCAACTGGTCCTCAATACTGTGTTTCACCTGGAGACCTCGCCCGGAAACATCCCCTGGAACCTTTATCAAACCATCAAACAAGATCCACGGGTGGAACTGGCAATCCCCTATGCGGTTGGTGACAACTACCATGGTTTCCGTCTGGTTGGGACCACGGAAGAGATGTTCACCCGCTTCGAGTACCAACCCGGAAAGAAACTCCAGATCCAGCCGGGAGGACGGTCCTTCGATTCGCACCGCCGCGAGGCAGTCATTGGAAATTATGTGGCCCGGAAAACGGGGCTGGGTTTGAATTCGAAGTTTAGTCCATACCATGGCTTGGCCTACGATGAGAGCATGAAGCATGGGGAGGAGTACCTTGTCGTGGGAGTTCTGGAACCCACCAACACCCCCTCCGACCGGGTCATCTGGATTCCCCTGGAAGGAATCTTCCGTATGGGCGGACATGTCCTGCGTGGTTCGGGCAAGGATTATCAAGCCGAGGTTGGCAAGGAGATCCCTGACGAAGACAAGGAAGTCAGCGCGGTCATGTTGAAATTCAGGAACAATCAAGCTGGCATCACCCTCGACCAAACAATCAACAAACAGGGCAGGGTAGCGACCTTGGCCTGGCCCATCGGAAAGGTGATGGCGGACTTGTTTGGCAAGATTGGCTGGGTGAGCCGGATCCTGACCTTCGTGGCTTATCTGGTGGTCCTGGTGGCGGCGGGATCGATTCTGGCTTCCATCTACAATGCCATGAACGAGAGACGGCGGGAATTTGCGATCCTGCGAGCACTCGGGGCACGCCGACGGACTGTTTTCGGTGCGATCGTGCTCGAATCCACCACCATCGCCGCCTTGGGAGTCATTCTGGGGTATGGGATCTATGCTGCGATCCTGGCGCTGGCTACAGTGATTGTGCGTTCACAGACAGGCGTGGTTCTTCAAGTGGTCTGCTTTCACCCCGTGCTAGTCTTGGCGCCCCTGGGAATGATCTTGCTGGGAGCCTTGGCGGGAGTCTTGCCAGCGCTCAAAGCTTATTCGACTGATGTAGCGAGTCATCTGACACCTCATTCGTAAACAAAACGGTATAGGAGGCCATCCCGATGGATCGTGTCACCTCGTCCGATGCCGATAGTTCCACACCCAATCCGCTCCTCATCACAGCACAGTATTACGAGGGACTGAAAATGGGTTTCTTTACTGTGGAGGGGAAAGATGCGGAGAACTTCCTCCACCGTGAACTCAGTAATGAGATCCGGAACCTGCCTGGCAACTCAGGAGTTCCCGTCTGTCTTCTGAACCGGGAAGGACATATCCAGCTCTATTTCACTCTTTGGAAAACTGAGACCGGCCATGCCGTAATCGTCATTGGAGAGCAGCGGTATCAGTTCATCCCGGTACTGGATCGTGTCATCTTCCGTGAGCAAATCCACCTGGAAGACCAGACCTCCGATTTTACTCCTCTCATCCTCGCCGGAGCACAGGCCCCAGAGGTTCTCTTAAAGACCGGAGCCACAAAGATTCCTTCTTTTCCATATCAATCACTCCAAACGAATTGTGGAGACATATCCATCAGGGTCTATCGCATGGACTGGGTGGCTGCTCCCTGTTTTCTTCTCATGTGTGCGGCGGACCAAACCGATTCACTGAAAGGAGTCCTCGAAGGCGCCGGAGTGATCAGCTCAAACTTGGAATCATTCCATAGTTACCGGGTAGAGAAGGGAACTCCCTGGCCCGGGTATGAGGTGGATGAGACACTGATTCCCCTGGAGTGTGGCTTGGAAAACACCATCAGCTACACCAAGGGTTGTTATGTGGGACAGGATATCATTGCCCGTATCCATAATATGGGGAGACCACCGCGTGTTCTTCGAGGGTTGATCCTTGAAGGGGAAAGCCTCCCAGAACACGGTGCCTCTGTTTTTCACGAACAAATAGAGGTGGGTAAAGTCTTGTCCGTTGTCTGGTCAGAGAGATTGGGGAAGCCTCTGGCAACTACCTCGATCAGGGTCAAATACAGTAACGGGGGAACACCCGTAACCATCAAGGGCCACCTGGCCTATGTGTGCTCATTACCCTTGATCTAGCGGGTAGCTCCATCTTGACCCGTGTGTTTAACAAGGTTGTAATGCCTATCTTATGTAGTGTATTCCTGAATTATCGTTTTTGTGGGAGGCGGCAACAATGAATGTGGAAGCAGCCGGGGCAAGACAACCAGGTTGGTTTGTCCCCCATGATCTGGATGGTTTTTTTGGACTGGCGATCGATAACCTGGTGCAGCTGATTGTGATCGTTGGGTTGTGTTCCACGGTATGTGGAATGCCACCGGAGATTGTGTTTGGACGCATCCTGCCGGGGGCGGCCATCTCGGTGGTGATAGGGAACCTCTTTTACGCTTGGCAAGGGCGTAAGCTCATGCAGCGTACCGGACGAAATGATGTCACTGCACTCCCTTATGGCATTAACACACCCAGTGTCTTCGCCTACATCTTTCTAGTCATTGCCCCAGTGTACCGTCAGACTGGCAATGCCGAGTTTGCCTGGAAGGTGGGTTTGGTGGCGTGTCTGGGAAGTGGTCTGATCGAGTTCAGCGGTTCCTTTGTGGCCGAGTGGATCCGTCAAAGGACACCCCGTGCGGCGCTGCTTTCCACCCTCGCGGGGATCGCGGTGACCTTCATCTCCATGGATTTTGCCTTCCAGATCTTCGAGAAACCCCTTATCGCTTTCGCCCCCTTGGGCATTCTTTTACTGCAATATCTGACCGGTCTGAGATACCCATTAGGAATTCCAGGTGGGCTCTTGGCCGTGCTGGTGGGAACAGCGCTGGCTTGGGCTGGGGGGGTGTGGGGGTCTCCGGTTATGGATCCAACGAAAATTGCTCCCGCGATTCATAGCCTGGGATGGTATTACCCGGTCCCCTGGATTGGGGGTTGGGGAGATGCGCTCAAAGAGGGATGGACCTATCTCAGCGTCATTATTCCCATGGGTCTGTTCAACGTCATTGGCTCGCTTCAGAACATCGAAAGTGCGGAAGCAGCCGGAGACCGTTATGATGCACGCTCTTCTTTGGCCGTGAATGGTATTGGAACACTTCTGGCGGCCACTTTTGGGAGTTGTTTTCCAACTACTATCTATATCGGTCATCCGGGCTGGAAACGGATGGGGGCACGTGTGGGCTATTCCATTTACAATGCTATCTTTATCAGTCTGGTATGCTTCCTTGGCGCTATGCCGCTGGTGTTGTCTCTGGTCCCGATGGAGGCCGGAGTACCAGTAGTTTTATGGATCGGCATCATCATTACCGCCCAGGCCTTCCAAACCACTCCCAAGGAACATGCCCCCGCCGTGGCGATTGGTCTTTTTCCGGCGGTGGCAGCTTGGGGTTACCAGATGGTCTGTAACACACTCGTGGCCAGCGGCAAAACATTGGGGGATGTTCTGCCAGCCTTCGAAATCAGCAAGAGCCACATGACCGGCCTGATCGCCCTCAACCAAGGGTTCATTCTCAGCTGTATGATCTGGGCGGCGGCGGCGGTCGCACTCATCGAGAAACGTTTCCATGTGGCTGGAATCTGGATGGGTATTGCCGCGGTTCTATCAACTTTTGGCTTTATCCATTCCTATGAAATGGTGGGAGGATATGTGGCCAACCATTTCGGGCTGTGGACCTCGCCTCAATTCACCTGTGCCTATCTCATCGCCGGTATGGTGTTCTTTGCCTTCGGCCAATGGCTGGCGGTTCATCCACAAGAATCGGCGAGTCCGCTGGAGTAAACATCACAGGAGGCCTTATCGTGCTGCTACCGGAGTCGGCGTTGGGTATGTGATTCCAAAGTCCTCAATGAATTGAAGCAGATCATTTGAATCCACCTGCCCATCGTGGTTCAGATCGGTGTCAAGGTATCCTGACTTGCTCTGGATAAAGGTGGGGGTGAATGTAAGCGTCGGAGTCCAGGAGGGAGTTGCTGTCACCGGAATGACCGGAGTGTCCGTGGGTGTTGGTGTGGCTACGTTATTCGTGGGTGTTGCCGTGGCTTGGATGAGAGATAAGACAATATCAGCCCATTCCGTAGTACGTGTGCAATCTTCACCCGAGCAACCCGTCTCCGGGCAAACATTTGAACGTTTACACTTGGTCTGGGGATCTTCCGTGAAGTCCGTTTCGCCACGCACCAGCACACCTTCGACCTCATAAGTGTCCAGGTTCACAATTGCGGAACCGGAATTGCCGCCATAGGTGTCTGTATTGGTGACAAAAAAATCCGGATTTGAATTATCGCGGACATAGGCGCCTCCCGCGATCTTGAGGGGGAGTCCAATCGGATATCCAATCACAGCTACGGATTGTGAATCGGGGATGGCGCCGGAGATCCGGAAGACCAACGGTTCACGTCCCACCACATCACGGTCCAGTTGGACCACGGCCCAGTCCGAGTTGCCGGTGGAACTGGCGATCACTTTCGTCATGGTGTAGACATCATCCGCGGGAAAGTAACTCACCAAGTCATCCTCGCCATTCATCCGGAATCCAAAGACTGCCGCGCGGGTGCTGAGATTGCTGATACAATGCCCAGCGGTGACAATCAGGTTGGGAGCCACAAGGAATCCGGAGCAGTAACCGGGTGTGGGTTGGTTGAGAAAAGGCTCATCCGAACAGAAATTCATGCTGGCCAACGTATCGGCGGTATTGATGTCATACCCCTCGCCATTGGCGGTGAGATCACTCTTGAACACAAGAACAACAGTCGACTCGGATAACATCTTGAGGGTTTCGTCAGTGACCTCGTAGTATTCCAGGCGGTTGTCCTCACCATAGATGACTTTGGGTTGATCTGTGGAAGCGCATATTCCGCTGGCGGCATGAAAGCAAAAGATAAGAGTAATTAAAAGGGAAAAACTGGAATGTTCTTGCATATCTGGTGGGGGATCTCCGGAAGATGTTTCTTGGATGGAATATATGGATTTTACTTGGGTCCTGTCAACTTGTCTGTCGGTAGCATGATGTCGCATAAGATACATTATGTCTCATTCAGGGGCAAGCTTCCAGACTCTCCTCCAGCCCTGCAACAGGACCCTTTTACCAAGCCTCTGGAAGTGTCAGTATTCGTGCAATAAATTGACCTGCCGATCCTCCTGTTCGACTGGATATATGAAGGAATGACATACAAATCATACCCGCAGAGACTCATTCAAGCCCTCGCCATATTCTCAATCATCCTCTCATTTGAATGGGCGGATGCTTCCTACTGCACCGAGGCGATCCTCAAAGAATTTCTTGATCCTCAAGACTCCTTCACCTTTACCCGGACCTCGCCCACCGAAGCGATTCTGAGATGCCATTTCCAGAAAAATCGGTTCCGGATTCGTCAACTCGCTTTGGCGCTCCCAGAAGATGTCACTTTGAACTGGCGGTTCATGAGTGGTACATCAAACAATAACGGTAAGGAAATCGTTCTTCCAGCCACAGGGGATGACAATGCCAACAGTTGGGTATCTCTCAAACGCATGTGGCTCGCTGATATCCCCATGGTTGCCGTCCGTTTTCAAAAGACCTCTCCGGCCGCATCCACAAGCAATAACACCAAACAAACTACAGGAGATTCTTTCGCCAACATCCTCGATGCTACATTCGCATTGACCTTCTCCCGCCCATGCGGGGACCCTACTCCCGCTACACAGACATTGGATGGCAAGGATCCGTTTCTGCAGATCGCAAAAAACTTGGTTGTGAATCCAGATGACCTTCTTGGATCTCCCAGACCCTTGCCCACCCCAGAGACTTCTCTCATTCCACCTTTATCCCTCTTCCAGAATGAGTCTTCATGCCGGATTACAGTCTCCAGACCGGGGGTAGTCTCTTTCTCGGCGAAGGATCTTTCCAATGTGGGTTTTGATTGTTCCCTGCTAGACGCTAGGTACCTCTCGCTGTTCCACTTGGGCAAACCCTATCCTCTTACGGTCATGTCCACGGACCCTGTGAAGATCCAAGGAGATGACCGGATCTGGTTCTTTTGCCCATCCGTGGGTACAGATGAAACCCTGACCTCCACCTACTATCTCGGATGGGGAACCACACCCGGAACCCGGATCAGTGCGGCGACAGATGTCATGAGCGCTTCAGGTTCTCCCCTGTCGCCGGCTTCCCAACCTGGATCAAGCACTATCCAGGATTGGGATTGGCGTATGATACAAATTGAGCAGGACAATCCCGAAATCTATGTGGATCAAGACACTTTGGCCGCGCCAGTCGATCTTTTTTGGCAAGAAATCAGACGTGAGGAAGATTCCCTCACCACCGACTTCGATCTTCCAGGTCTCGTGGACTCAGAGATAATCCGTGGAGAGACCAGTTCATCATCCTCAATACTTCAAGTCCATTTCGAGCCACCAGAAAACTTCCGTGGGGATGGTACATTCCATATCATTCTTAACGAGATCGCCTTAGCGGAAGCCACTCTCCCATCCACTACTAAGATGGTCAGTTTGGAAGTGCCCTCCGGATTACTCCGGCGGAGAGGTAACCGGCTGAATATCTCTTTCCGGGGGAAAATACCCCCGCTAACCGACCAAGCACATGGCCTCTGTTTGGACTGGGTGCGGATATGGTTTCCAGGACGATGGGATGTATCTCAAGGATTGGTGGCTATCGATCACAGACCACTCATTGGCGCACATCCGGAGGCTTCTCCCACTCTGGCGCACTGGAACATCCCTTCCGGAACTGGAGATTGGCGATTTGTACGCTTCAATGGGGGGGGAGAAAACTCTTCCATGAGTATGTGTCAGCCCAGACAAGAGGGGACCACTTGCCTGGGACCATCCTCTCATTTTTCAGGACAGTGGTGGCTAGTGGATCTGAACCAATCGAACCCTCCGGAGAAGATTGAGTTATGTACGGGTACCAAACCACTCCATGATGACACCCACCAAGCGGATCTTCTGGTGGTAACCGATTCTCGTTTCGTTTCCCAATTGCAGGAGTATCTCGGTCTTACACAGCAAAGAGGAATCAGCTCCCGGATCGTCACTACCCAAGAGATCTACGAGGAATTCTCACATGGTGAAAAAAGTATCCAAGCCATCCGTGATTTCTGTGAGTATGCATTTACACACTATCAAAGCCCACGTCCTCAATACCTCTGGTTGGTGGGCGAGGCCCGTTGGGATCCCACCAACCGCCTCCGCTCTCATGTCGAAGACCTGGTTCCCTCCCCCGCCCTTCACACTCGTGGCGTCATTCACAGTAATGACCAGTGGTATGTGTACCTTAAGGGAGATGACGCGCTTCCGGATCTGTTGGTGTCACGAGTATCCGTCGGGGCGACCACGGAGTTGGAGGCCTATCTCCGTAAAGTTAAGGAGGATTTGCAGGACCGCCAGTTGGGTTGGTGGCGTACCACATCTCTGTTCCTGACTGATGATGGTTTCAGCGAAGAGGTTGAGACATCCCTGCGTAATGGTTTTAACCAGGTGTGTATTCCTAAACTCATTCGTCAGGAGGAATACCCCCTCGACCCATTCCGCAAGTTCGAAGCGGTGGGGCGTGTAGGTAAGGAAGCCAGAGGTATCCGGAATGATGTGGTGAGGGAATGGTCAGATGGAGCCCGTCTGGTTGAGTATGTGGGCCATGGAGGAATTACGGTCTGGAGTCATGAATCCCTCTTCAAGGGTTTGAACCGTCCCGACAGTGATGTCGACCGGCTCAGCAACAAGGGCAAGTATTCCTTTGTCAACATCCGTTCCTGCATGTCGGCCTCCGTGAACTGGCCGACCTTCCCTGGCGAGGTTTCGGTTTCCGAAGCTCTTATCAAGGCGCCGGGACGTGGAGCGATTGGGGTGCTGGGATCATCAGGGACTGAATTCGCCACGGATCAAGAACGCTTTGGAGCCCAATTCCGCGCGGGCGTCTGGAACCACCATATCGACAGCCTCGCGGCAGTACGCGCGTATGCCCAATGTCAGTTTATGCTTCAGACTCCTGAACTCAAAGGCGTGGTCGACCAATTCCTTCTGCATGGAGATCCAACCCTCCCCTTCGATTTTCCGAAGACTCTGGAGTCTTTGGAACTTGCTTGGAAAGAATCGCCTGAAGGGCCACGGCTGCAAGCCGGTTGGAGTGGTGGGCTGCCTAGCGGAAAAGGGCAAGTACGTCTGTATAACTTCCGCGAGATGGTCTATGAGAGTGAGCCATTCGATATCCCTCAAGCCACCCAGACAGTGACTCTACCAGTACCTCCGGCGATCCCCTTCAAGTTAGACCTGACAGCGGCTCTTTATCTCTGGAACCCTGCCACCCACAGGGACGCCTTCCGAGTAAAATCAATGGGGATCATGCATGTGAATGGGAAGAGCTGGCCAAGTCTTTATCACTCCTGGGTAAAACCTGTGACAGGTGTGGAGCCGGAGGTTTCGGAAATCGTGCTCAGTCCAACCGATCCGGTGGTGGGGGAACCTGTTTTATTAACAGTGCAGGTTCACAATAACGCCCAGGATCTCATCAAAGTGCTCAATTCCGAGTCCAAAGCTGGAAATGATCCGGACTCCATGAAAAAGATTGAGCAAGAGATCCGCAAGAAAGGGGGCTATCCCTGGCACCTTTTCCCAGGTGAAACGCGGACCTTCCAATGGCTCCAGTCCGCCAATAATCAACCCGGAGAGATGAATTACATGGTGGACATCCATCTCCCTGGAAAAACGATCTCCAGGTCGGCCAAGGTGATGATTGAGACGCCACCTGAAATCAAGATACTCGAACTCCGTCCCCTCGAACAACGCGAAGCCTACTCAGCATCGGAGCCATTGAGGATGTTGGTTCGTGCTCAAAATGTGGGGGGGCGTCCCACTCAACCCTTACGGTTAGTGTGTAGTGAGATGCGTTGGAATCAATCCGCCGCTATCATGCTACCCCCGCTCAGTCCGGCACAGATTTATGATGTCACCTTTGCTATTGTGGCACCACAAACCGTCTTCGATTGGGAGACCAAGGTGGACCTTTTACCTAAGGCCCTCACCAGCAGGATCCGGTGGCATCGTCAGAGCTTCCGTAGCGAAGTTCCCCGTGAGATCACCCTTCCGCTTGAGAGCAATGGAACGGCTTGTTCGCGTGGGTTCGCGTCATCCGAGGATCTAGCCTCCTTTACACAGAGATCCCTCGAGTCTGGAGATATCACTGTACGCATCGCGGATGATGCTTTATTCACGGACTATCCGGTTATGAACCTGGATCTCCTGGATACCGCGGAGGTTCACAGCGCGACGCATGCGGGTGTTGCGGCTTGGCAGAATCAGGTTGGCTGGTGGCTCAGTCCCTTCCAGCTCCAGGCACATCCCCTTTGGTCTGGAAAACCATTTAAAGCACGGCTGCCATGGGATAAACCTCCCTCCTTGGCGCTGATCTCGCCAACTTACTATAAGCATAACAACTACCAGTCTGTTGGGTTCCCAATGCCCTCGGCAACCATTGAGTCCTCTGGATGCCGTTTCGAACTCACCCCAGCTAATACCCAGGATGATGGCCGATTCCCGCCCCAACTCATCGAGATCCAGGCCCCGGGGATCGAGTGGACAATTTCGAATCATCGCGGGGCTTGGCCCGGTTTCTCTGGTTTCCGCATGGCCGCGCTGCCCGAAATTCTCTCTCCAGTGATCCGCCTACCTGAGGATTCGCAGTGGAAGCCAGAATTCTCGGTGGAATGGATCCCCGAGGCCCCCAAGCAGGCCACATGTGAAATTCGTTGGAAAAAGGAGGGAGCGGAGTGGACACCCTGGTCTCCTCTGACTGAAAGCACAGTCATTACAGGCAACCAGGCCCAGATCCGCTACTGGGTTGTTCCCGATGACACTCTGAAAGGGGCCCTCATACGCTCTCTCAAGATCCGGTTTGGGAAGACGAACTGAAGGGTAAAACATGGTGGTAAGCTACGGATACTCACCGTGGAGGGTGGTTCAGGCCTGGCTTTTAGCCCTCCTGGCGTGTGGTAGTTTCCTGGCCGCGGTTCACCATTTCGCCCCCCTGGTCCTTCAACATGACCGGGATACGAGTGTGTGGTACCTCAATTCTCTCGCCGGAGAGAACTGGCGTCAGTTCCATGCCCTGCCCAAGGATGCCAGTTTGGGCAAGAAGAGAGAACTCCTGGAACAAACCGATGGCTATCTCAAACGGGCCCGCCAATTACGCCCAGACAGTGACTACTTTCTTTGGCTGGATGGCCTAGTGATCCGTGCTTTGGCACGGCTCGAGAATCCACCCAACCCGGCGCGTGAACAGGAGTCTCTCACGATCATTCAACAGCTTTGGGAGCGTCCCGGAGGGAAGACTGAAAAATCCGCGAGGTTTTTCGCTGATTATTACCTGGCGCATGGAGATATCAGTCAAGCCTCACCTTTCATCGGTTTCTTGCTCGCTCTTAATCCCAGAGATCCCCTCGCTTACGATGGTCTAGTTCAGGCATCTATCAAGACAGGGGATTTCAAAGGCGCGCTTCAAGCCTTGGAAAAGAAGAGCAGAGCTATCCGTCTCACCTCCGAGGATCATCATCTGCTCGCGGTTTTGTCACTCCAAGTGGGTGACTATAAGAGAGCCGCCGATGCCTTGAGAACTGTCTTGGAGAATGGAGGAGAGACCAAGGAGCGTTGGTTTCTCTTTGGGCTGGCTCTCTTGGGGCAAGGTGAGACCGAACCAGCTCAGAGGGCCTTTGGTGTTTACAAGTATGCCGTCGGAGAGACAGCGGAAATCCCAGATGCCCCCTCTCTCGGTTTGAAGGAGATTCCCTCAGACCTCCTCCCCGCTCTCCCCCACTGCTTCAATTCAGCGCGTCCCGCCCGGGAGGGTCTGTGATGGAGGCACCAGTTCCACCGGATGAGAGTTGGGCGGATATTGGCGTCAAGAATGAGCGTCTTCTCACCGGTGCCATATGCTTGATCGTGGTCATTCTTTTGGCTCTGGTCTTTCTGCTGGGGGTGTTGGAATCCTTGGGACCCTCTGGAGGAATCCATCCGCTCTTCATATTCCCCGCTTTAGCCCTAGGTTCCGGCTTGGTGCTTGCAATCACGCGCTGGCCGGTATTGGCCGTGCATCTTGCCTTCATCGGAGTGATCCTTGACCAATGGGAGGGATTGTCTTTCA
>CAYRBI010000014.1:0-64849 GCA_964422415.1 uncultured bacterium
TTCTCCTTCGAAAATGGCTGCTTGATCTGCCTATTTTCATCACTCGTTGTGACCGGCACGGTCATGAGTGACTCGTTCCCTGAAGATTGGGCTTCCCACAGTCTGTTGAAAAAACGCGGCCGTTGATTCCCGCTTTCGCAGGAATGCGGGTAGGGTGGGGCTAGCCCCACCCTACCCTCGGGGAATCGTCCAAACCCCACGGAACGAGAATCCCTCCTCTCCCACTGGGCGGTGGGAATACTCCCCCTTCCCAGTTCTATCCTGGGAAGGGGGAGTGGAATCCCGCCAAGAAATTAAACGACAGGTGGCACCGTGTATGGGGCCCGGTAGTTGCGGGTGAGCATGGTATCGGCCTCGGTATCACCCACGAAATGCTCACCTTTGGGATCAAAGACCAGAGAACGTCCCAAGCGGTAGGAGATATTTCCCAGGTGGCACAAAGCCGCAGAGAGGTGCCCCTCCTCGGCCTCGGCATGAAGGATCTCACGCTTGCGTGTCCGCACCGCCTCGATAAAGTTGGCGAAATGGTCACCGCTTTCTTTGCGCGCGGGACCGGGTTCTTGTTTTTTTCCTAGGAAAGTCTTGTAACTGTCTCCATCCATCACCATATAGCCCTCTGGCCCCAGGAAGAGGTTGCCCACCTCATTCTTATCGCCAGCCTCGATGTCACACTCATGGTTGGAGATCCAGTGACGGGTTTCGAAGACCAACATCTTTCCCTTCTTGCCTTCTTCCGGATAGAAGAAAGATACCAGCAGGGTGTTGGGAGTCTCCTGGTCATCATCGAACATGAAGTGCCCCCCCATGGCGTTGATCTTGGTGGGCAGTCCCACTCCCAGTCCCCAACGGGCAAGATCCATCTGGTGGACTCCCTGGTTGCCCATGTCACCATTCCCATAGGCCCAATTCCAGTGCCACTGGTAATGGAAGCGGTTCTTGCTGAAGGGGCGCTCTGGAGCAGGTCCTGTCCAGAGATCATAGTGGACCCCGGCGGGGACTGGCTCATCGGGTGTCTTGCCGATGGTGTCGCGCCACTTGTAGCACAGCCCTTTGGCCATGTAGATGTCGCCAAGGAGGCCTTCCTGGAGCTTCTGCATTCCCTCGCGGATGGCGGGGGAGGTCCGGCTCTGAGTGCCATGCTGGACAATACGGTCATATTTACGCGCTGCCTCGACCAGCATCCGTCCTTCCCAGACATTGTGGGAACAGGGTTTCTCGACATAAACATCTTTACCCGCCTGGCAGGCCCAGATTCCAGCGAGAGAGTGCCAGTGATTGGGTGTGGCGATGGAGACCACATCGATGTCTTTGTCCTCAAATACCCTACGCAGATCGAACTCGATCTTGGGAGGTTTGAATTTCAGATCCTCGGTTATCCATTTAGCCCGCTCAGCACTGATGTTCTCATCCACATCGCAGATGGTGGCGATTTCCACATTGGGTAACACTCCCATCTCCTTGATGTGGCTTTGTCCGCGTCCCTTGGTTCCAATCACCGCGACACGCACACGGTCATTGGCTCCCGCCCAGACCGCCGTGGACCGCCGGAGAAATCCCAATCCCAAGGCCGCTCCAGCAGTCAAGCCGGTAGCGCCCTTGATGAAACTACGCCGTGAAACCTCATTCATCATTCTCACTCCTCTTGCTTTTCTTGAGCCAGTATGCGGAAGGCATCTGACGCCACTATAGAACACCCCACCCACTCTGGGGAATGACCATTCCCGATATAACAGTTGGAGAAAAAAAATGTTACCACTCATCCGCAATTACGTTATTATTAGAATCCAATGGGGAAGCTGGGATTCTGATTGTAGCATTTGTTGGCTTTGACGGGTAAGAACATCCTTTCGGGGGGAGAATAGTGGTCGAAAGCACCAAGTACCTGGCGAGGAACCGTTTTCAGCTCGAAGAGGAGGCTGCTCTACGCCGGATGACTCCGGGAACGAGCGGAACTAAAGTCTCCACATGGGTTATTGAGCAAGCCCTTGCCCTCGCCGATGGCGGCTCAATCTTCGATCTTGCCTGTGGTAATGGCCGGCACTTGCCCTCATTAATGGCGGACAACACTCAGGTCTACGCAGGCGACATCTCCGATGCGATGCTCCGTGTGGCCTGCAGCCATCTCGGAAATGCACCGGAAGCCACCCGGCTGATCCGTTTGGATGCCGAGAAGTTGCCTTTCCCAGATCACACCTTTGATGTCGTCCTGAGCATTCGTTTCTTCCATCACCTTCCCACACAATCCTTGCGCGCCAGCATCTTGTCCGAGGCCTTCCGGGTGAGCCGCAGGGCGGTGATTATCACTTATAAAGCTTTCTTCAGCTGGGAGCATCTTATGCGAAGGGTGAAGTCGCTCTTGCGTGGGCAACGTGGCCACCTGGAGCATTATTATCTGAGTGCACGGAAGATCGAGGAAATCGCACGCTTGGGAGGTTGGCGGATCACGGGTCACTTCGCCTCACAACCTTTCTTAGGAGCCAACCGGGTCTTGGTGATGGAACCTTTCCAAGCCAGAACTACCGCAACCATCCGCGCGACTTCCCAGAAGACCACCCCCTTGCCCCCCCTCGAGCCGGTTATTGGCTAGAGCAACCGTATATACAGCACTCCCCGTCTTTGACCGATGGACGTCTTTTTCTGCTGACCCTCTTTTCCCGCTGGAACGAGAATCCTTGCTCGTTCCTTTGCTTCATCCATACGGCGCGATAAAGGACTCCCGCGCCAACGATGAAAGACGTCTAGCAGCATGTCAGCACCGCGTCAGCAGTACATCAGCATTTCGTCAGCAGTAGTCTGAAAAAAGAACATCCCCATTGAATTCCTATCCTTGCGGGAACCCAGTGGGGATGCACAACTTGGACTCGATCTCAGACCCAACAGCCGCCTCTCGATCAATCCTTATTTCGCACGTGCTGAACTGAATACCTTGCGTTGAAGGGTCAGGAACTTCGTCAGAGTGGAGTTCGGATTCACCATGATCTTCAGATCATCACTAAGAGTAGTGGCTTCCTTACTCGATTTCATCGAGCCCTGGATCATCATGAACCGGTCAAACTTGGCATCCGCGGACATGGCCAGTTGCAACAGGTCACGCGCCCCCGTACTGGAAACAGGGATGAGCTTCATTTGAGTATCGCTGACAGTGAGGAGTTTCTCTTGAATGGGTGGCTTACGCTTTTTGTACTCTGGTGATCCAGGCAACAAGGAATCATAGATCCCTCCGCCTGGCAGTTTCAGGAGCACATCCAGGCCCACCTTGCCTTCCTCGCCCTTGCGGGGAGTGGCCACCAGATCGCTCAGTTGGATATTCAACATCGGGATAATGGGCCGGATTTCCTGGCCACGCATTTCACCCTGCTTGGGAATCTCCGTGACATACTGGCGGGCAAGTTTTGAGACCTGGTAGTTGGTGAGGAACACCTCCACTCCCAGCGTGGGATCGTAGATGTACGCCAGGTCCTCCTGGGCGTGTTGGAGATAATCCTTGAACTCACCACTGAGGATCCAACGGTATTCCGGAATGAGATGGTCCGAAAAGGGGACCGACTCAATAACTTTAACTGCCTCCAGCGGTTGACGTCCCAATGCCATAACCAAGGCTTGCCGGGCCTTCTGATGAGCCCAATACCAATAGTCCGCGTTGAACTCCCGGTTTGCCGCGATAAAAGCCTTGTCACCCTCAACATCACGGCTAGCGATCTGGCCTTGAGTTTTCGCAATCGAGCGGACTGTCCGGTCCGTCATCAGAGTGAAGAAGGTGTCATTCTCTTCCAGGATAGCTCCCTCGCTGGAACTGAGTTCCTGGGGGACTCCGGATTGAGTGATCTTCGAGAGAGCGGATGCGCCCGGTGTCCAAGGACCGGGACACACATAACCACACACCCAGCAGATCAGCAATACCTGGAAAACTTGGACACTCCGGCTCCCGCGCATAGAAAAGAACCCTTTCGATGAAGACAATGGAAAAGCGGCGGTCATATAGGCCACACACACATTATATGTTGACACCGGGAAAGCGTCATTGACAAGACTGGAGAGGGCCGGAGAACCCGTCTACTCAAGGGCGCTCAGGAAACGGCGCGGATCGATACTCTTCTGGTCGGGACGGCGGACCTCGAAGTGCAGGTGGGGGCCAGTAGAACGCCCAGTATTTCCAGAGAGCGCCAAAAGATCCCCTTGCTTCACACGGTCCCCAACCTTAACCAGGATCTTGCTGTTATGAGAATAAACGGTAGACCACCCATCCTCATGGAGAACTTGAACCATACGGCCATGCCCCCACCGGGACTGGGAAACCTTGATGACCTCGCCATCGCGTGCGGCCTTAACCGGTGTCCCCACCGGCATCGACATGTCGATGCCATGATGGAAGGAACGCTTGACACCATCCTTGCCACCACCAGCCGCGATCGCCGATCTCCTGGCGAATGGATCAATCCGGAGCCCATAAGGACTACTGAGCTGGACCGCACCTTCAACCGGCCATGTCCAACCCGCCCGGCCCTTAAAGGCCGCTGGGTCAATCATGATGGCAGTGGGGCGCTTCTTGACGGGAGCCTGGGGCCTAACCTTGGCGCCGGGGATCACCAGCACGGTTCCCGCCGCCACCTCATTGGTGTCACGGCTCAAACCATTCACATCGCAAACCTCGAAGAGGTTATTAACTTCATACTTCTTGAGTAGATCCGAAAGCGTTTCCCCTTCTTGGACTACATGGGTCACGCCTTGAACCGCATTCGGAATCCACAACTTGGTCCCGATCTGAATGCTGGAGGGATTGGAAATTCCATTGGCCTCCATTAATTTCTGGGCGGTTAGTCCCGCATACTGGCGGGCGATCGTGGAGGGATTTTCTCCCTTTTTCACCTCATGGAAGACCAGATCGCCACCATTTGGCGGAAGAGTTCCCACGGATGGAGCACCATTGGTGGTGTCAGGCTGGGCAACCTCTTCCTCGAGTTTACTGGCAGCATCCTTAATCTTGGACAGATGCGTCTTGGACCTGGATTCCGACTTGCCCTTCCTGTAGATCTCAGTCCCTTGGGCGTCATAAACCACCAAATCATCGCCCTCAACCCGGATCATGTAACCCTTGTGACCGATCTTTTTTCCAGAATCCGGAGCACTGGCGGAGCTAGGAGCGGGCTCAGCCGCAGGTGCGGGAGCTGGCTGATTAACCTGGGTCTGCTGGAGTTCCTCTTCCGTGTAGACTGGAGTTTCTTCATCAAAGGTGGCTTCCTCTCCCGAAGCCTCACCCATTTCCCCTCCGGAGACATCGCCCTCGACAGGCGTTTCCTCATCCAGGTTCTGGGCATTCACCTCAGGCTCTCCCGCCGGTGCCGTTGTAACTGGTACAGCAGGATCACTGGCGGAGACTGTTCCGGATTCGGCGGGTGTAAATAGGGAAGCCAAAACCACCTTGGCGGTCGAATCCACTTCGGGAGGGACATCCGCGAGCCCTTGAATGACCGGAATAGCGGAGGTCTTGCGCATCATATTCAGGAGCGGACGTTCCATTGTCCGTTTCCGCACCGGGGCAGGAGCAGCTTCTTTTACCTTAGGGGCCTCATCTGTGATATCCGGCCAGGCATTTAAAAGCGGAATCGGCGCGGATTCAGAGAGATTGGCTGGCGAAGTACCTGAGGCTTCCGCTGCATGGACAAGGACAAGATCAACGAAGGGGATGGAAATAAGGGGTTTTTCTGGGGTTGTGGAGAGGTTACCGCCCAGACCAATCAGTAGACCGGCCGCCATAACAGCAGTCATGTGGCGGAAGGCATCCCGGCCTGTCCTCCCCATAATGCGGCTTAGTCCGCGAACCTGGGGGCTCAATCCCAGGCGCTCAATGAAGTGGCTATATTCCTTGAACACGCTGTTATGTTTTGAAACCCATTGCCCCACAACAAACAGAAAAAAGTCTAAACGCTTCCGCTTCTGTTTGTCAAGAGAAATCTTTCATCTCCATCTCACTCATAACACTGAGGTTAAGACTTTCCGTCTCGTATTTACCTGAGCCATATCATGCACTCTGAGAGGGATGTACCCCTTTCATCATCATCGACACCCCCCATGGGAGACTCAAGCAATTTCATCATTCCCTTCATGGATTGCGGTAAATCACAGATAGAATCAGGTCATTCAGAAGATGAGCCACCCAGCTCCAGCTGAACAGAGTCCTTACACGTTTCTGACCCGCCCGGGAGAGAGATGCCCTCAGGTCCGGATCTTCTTTCAATGAAATGAGGCACTTAGAAAGACTTATGCTATCCCCTTCAGGAAAAAGAAGACCCGCATCTCCCACCACATAGGGAATCTCGCCCGAGGTACTCCCCACTACGGGAACTCCCCACGCCATTGCCTCCACCAGGACACGCCCGAACTGTTCTTTCCAGCGTGGAGTGGAAATCGATGGCAGCACGAGTGCATCCATTTGGGAGTAGACCGCCTCCATATGAGTAGAGGCCGTCCTTCCCAGCCAGACTGACTCGGCCTTGAGCTCGCGTGCTAAGTTCTCCAGCCGTCTACGTTCAGGTCCCTCTCCCGCGACCAGTAATCTCACACCCGCCAAGGAGCAGGCCCGAATGAGGTCATCCACACCTTTTTCAGGAACCAACCGGCCCGCATATCCCACGGTGAAATCCCCCATCGCTGGAACGGGAATCCTTTCCCCACACGGATCGGGGGTTATGGAAACTGGCTCCTCATCCTTTGTGGGTTCCACACAGCGGCCGGGAGGCCTGCCATGAAACTCCACCCCTAAGGGAATCACCCGGCCAGTTCCCCAGAAGCCACGCCGTCTTGCCCTCGCCGCAGCTTCGCAGTTGAGGAACCAGGCCCCCTGGGAGTGCGAAAGCACCCAGGATTCGAGCACGCCAAATGGATAAGGAAGGAGCCGGTCGATGTTCTGGCAAGAGAGGAAGACAAATGGGATGGATCGCCGGCGGGCCCACTGCAAGAACAAGGCGGATTGCACCGAATAGGGTTCCTCCAAACCGAGTAACACCTCGGGTTGAAAGCCCTCGAGCGCCTGAGACCAACCAGATAAAACCCGCAAAGAAGGATGCCAACGTCCCCAGGTTTGTACCGCTTGAAACTGGAGCCCCTCCACCCGTGCGGTATCCTCAATCCCAGATTCGCGTAGGACTAACACAGTGTGGCCCTGATCTTGGCGAAGGTGTTCTACGAGTGACAAATGGGAGGCGGACTCTGAGAGAGCACGCCAGGAAATGGCTATTCTCATAATACACGTGCCCAGAGGCGTAGCTGCTATGATGCCACGGCGTGTGTTGAAAAGGGCCCCCAGCCCTTCCAATTATGGCGATGGTTGAATACCTTGACACGGGAGGATCTATGACCATTCTGGAAACACGCATCCTGGCTCTAGATGTTGGGGAAAGCCGTGTCGGTGTGGCGATCAGCGATCCACTCGGTCTGACCGCGCAGCCTGGCCCTACCCTGGAGAGACGTCCCAACACCTCTTTCTTCACCCACTTGGGGGAACTCCTCAAGCAGGGACCGGTCAGTGAGGTTGTCGTGGGACTTCCAGTTGGTTTGAAAGGCCAACGGAGCGGGAAGTCCTACGAGGCGGTGATGGCCCTTCTCGAGGAATGCCGCGTACGCTGGCCACAGATCACTTGGAAAACTTGGGATGAACGATTCACCACGACGGCAGCGATTCAAACCCTCTCCGCCGCGCCGAAGAAGAAGCGTCAGCAGAAAGGGCTCCGTGACCAGATCGCGGCCCAGTTGATCTTGGATTCATATTTACGGTCACGGCTCAACGGATAGCAATGAGGCGGAGTGGTGATTTCATCCGCCCTTTTATTAAGAGACCATGGTATGATTCGCCCGAGTGACAAAAGGCAACTGATTTCGCCACTCCACTTTTATTTAATACCGCCACTCTTTAATCGAGGCAGGTTCTGATGAAAAAGTCACGGCTTTGGGGCAGGTTCCAGTTGTTGTGTGTGGTCTGGTTGCTCGCATTTCCTCTCCTGGTGGTAGCGGCGGACATGGGGGAAAACGAGGAAGCACCTCCGGTCCCACCGGGCTATGCGTCCGCCGGGGAGGCCTTGAAGGCTGTCACAGCCGGGAAAGTTCCTCTCATCAGCGTCCCTAAAAACCTTCCCGAGGGAGTCACCAAGGAACTGGGAATCGAGTATGGCAAAGTGGGTGACCGGAGTTTAAAACTCGATCTATACCACCCCATGAAGCCAATCCAACCCTTACCCGCCATCCTCTTCATTCATGGGGGCGGCTGGAAAGGCGGAGACCGCTCGGACATGGCCTTCTACTGCATCAAGTATGCTGAGCGGGGGTATATCACGGCCACGCTCTCTTATCGCTTCTCGCAGGAGGCTCCCTTCCCTGCAGCGGTTAGCGATGCCAAATGCGCGGTCCGTTTTCTACGCGCCAATGCATCCAAGTATGGCATTGTTCCCAAGCAGATCGCGGTCAGCGGAAACTCAGCGGGAGGTCACCTCTCGATGATGACCGGCTATACCTCCGATGTCCCGGAGCTCGAGGGAGATGGCGGAAATCCTGGTGTCAGTAGCCGTGTTCAGGCGGTTATCGATTTTTATGGCCCAGTGGACATGACCACCGAGTTCGCCAGGAAACAAGGGGTGTTGAAGGACTTTCTGGGTGGCAAAACCTGGGAGGAGGCACCGGATCTCTATAAGAAAGCTTCTCCAATCACCTACCTTACCCCGGATGATCCCCCCACCTTGGTCATCCATGGGACGACCGATGACATTGTTCCGATCGATCAGGCGGATACGTTGGCTGCGAAATTGAAAACACTCGGTATCCCCTTTATGTACGACCGTGTCGAGGGATGGCCGCATACCATGGATCTGGCCGAGGGAGTTAACATTCATTGCCGGTATTACCTGGACAAATTCCTCGCGGAGCATCTGCCATTGCCTTGATGGCACGGGGTGGGGGTGCAGATCATGTGAGGTTGATTGCGTAATCTGGGGGTGTTAGGTGGCGGGAGACCCGGGGACGCCCTCGACCCCGAGTCTCCATGAGAGAGAATCCACAATAGACATTCAACGGTGATTCACAATGCAGGTGCCTTAGCAGATGAGGCGCCTGTCATAACCCGTGTCATTGATGATGACAGGCTCCTTTTTCACAGATGCTCAATCCCTCTCCCTCGCCGCCCGTATGCTTGTTTAGTGACTGAATACCTCGAATGGTTACACCCCGCCGTTAATTTTTGTTACCGGCCGCCAATGGCCGGGATCACAGATCCAGCTAGGCCTGTATGTCCAATGTTTGGGCGGAGTAAGCTGCCGCTGAATTGGCCAGTGACCGGTAAAGCATGGTGGTCAAGTCGGTGTTTTTGGGTTGAGTTGAAGTAGACACTGTGGTTGAACTGGTTACGGTACCATCCGAGGCGGTGTAGGTAGTAGTTGTAGTGGTGGTGGTAATGGTCGCGGTGGGTGTATCCGTGACCGTGACATTGGTACTAGTTGTTTTATCAAGTCCCGATGAACCACTTGCCGAGCCACCTCCCCCCGCGCCGCTGGCCAAACCGCGGTTGGTGGAAGCAGTCGCACTGGGGCTTTCATTACTCTCATCTGTCTCGCTAGAAGAAGGGGCTTGTAGCCCCGCCGCGCTCAGATCAAACAGGGTGCTGGTATCCGTAACCCCCGAGGCGAGTGATTCCATGTCGGCTTGGAGGCCCGCCACCAATTCCTCCTGGCTGAGGAGTCCATCCGCATCGGTGTCGAACCGCGTGAATACTTCCTCGGACTGGCCCGATTCCTCGATGGTCAAGTAACCATCGCCATCGGCATCCGCAGCTTCTAGGATGGAGGACGCCAGGCTGGTGGCCATTTGGGTGCTGTTCATGGGGCCACCCGGTGGAGGTGGCGGTGGAGACATCTCAACCCCAGCCGCGCTCAGATCAAACAGGGTGCTGGTATCCGTAACTCCCGAGGCGAGTGATTCCATGTCGGCTTGGAGGCCCGCCACCAATTCCTCCTGGCTGAGGAGTCCATCCGCATCGGTGTCGAACCGCGTGAATACTTCCTCGGACTGGCCCGATTCCTCGATGGTCAAGTAACCATCGCCATCGGCATCCGCAGCTTCCAGAATGGAGGACGCCAGGTCGGTGGCCATCTGGGTGGTATCCATAGAGCCACCCGGTGGAGGTAGCGGTGGAGACATCTCAACCCCAGCCGCGCTCAGATCGAACAATGAACTGGTACTCTCCCCGGATTGCAGGGAAGACAAGTCATCCTCAAGGCCCGTAACCAGCTCCTCCTGGCTGAGGAGTCCATCGCCATCGGTATCGAAACGGTTGAAGACCTCCTCGGACTGGCCGGACTCCTCGATGGTCAGATAGCCATCATTATTGGTATCCGCGGAATCCAAGACGGATTTCACCAGATTGAGAGTACGATCATCCGCTTGCATCGGCCTGTTTCCGCCACCACTTGGGGGAGTGGGAGCAAGAACACCGGCCGCGCTCACATTGAACAAGGCGCTGGTATCTAAGGATTCAGTGGCATTTGAATCATATAGGGCCTGAAGAGCAGTGATGTCATCAGTCATGCCCACCACCAGCTCATCCTCACTCAAGAGCCCGTCATCATCCGTGTCGAAACGGTTGAAAACCTCCTCCGACTGACCGGATTCTTCAACAGTCAAGAGGCCATCGTTGTCGGTGTCGGCAGTCTCGATGACTGACCGGGCCATGGATGTGGCCATATCACTGGCACTTGGGGATGTGCCTGATTGTGATTGGTTTCTCTGGCCAGCGCTTGCGGCTAGCCGATTGATGAATGCGCTAGGATCAAATGAGGAACTCCCAATTGAGGCGATGCTCATAATATCTACTCCTCTCCATTGCAGTGGTGCAGTTATCCAGGGGAACTGGAGTTTCTATCCCCATTAGTGGAAAGAATGAAAAGTATGGTTACAGGTATAATCGAGAATAACAAGATAATCCAGATGTCCAAGGAAATTGTGATAAGATAAGGACTATAGAGCGCGGCATGACAGGTGTAACCTTCGGCGCTCGGCTGGTACTAACGATCATGAAGGGGATCGGTCGGATTATCGGAAATGTCCGTAGTTTCTGAATACATTGCAGGGAGCCTTCTAAGCCTCGCTGACAATTCGAAGGGGAGCTGTGCCAGAGGTACGTTTGACCATCTGGATGCGGAAGATGTGGTGCGTTGCCTGGAGGGAGATTCGGAGGCCTACCGCCGGATCGTGGAACGTTACCAACAGCGGGTGGGACGGATGATGTGGCGTTTTTCACGGGATCCGGTCATCCACCAGGAGTTGGTCCAGGATGTCTTCGTTGAGACATACCTGAGTTTACGGAGTTTTCGTCATCGCAGCCCCTTTGAACACTGGCTCAGCCGGATCGCCACACGAGTCGGATATAAATACTGGAGGATGAAGGAGCGCGAGAAAGAGTCGCGGATTATCTCGATCGAAGACTGTCCAACCCTCAGTGTCCCCGCCGAAGATGGGGGCAAAGAGGCACGCACCGCCGGACAAGTATATTCGTTGCTTGCTCAGCTGCCCCCACGTGACCGATTAGTATTAACCCTCCGCTACATGGAGGAGTGTTCAGTCGAAGAAACCGCTAGCAGGACAGGATGGAGCCAGACTTTGGTGAAAGTCCAGACTTGGCGGGCAAGGAACAAGCTGAGAAAGCTTATTGAAGACTTAGGGGAGGATTTCGAGAGATGAAAACCGAAGCCTTCTTCAAGAAAATGTCGAATGTTGGGAAATACGACCATCCCCCCCGGATGAATGTAGTCAACCAGGTGATGGCGAGAATTCACTCCTCTGGCCTGGAAGAAGAAAACCGCTACGACTTTTTAAGTTGGACAGCGGCGGTTTCGTCTGGGATTGCGGTGATCATGGGCGTGACAGCGTTGTGCGTCCCGCATACAACCACTGACCCCTTACTCGAATTCATTCTGACCATGCCATGGGGGCTCCTCTGAAAGGACACAAGACTCAATGATTGGCTCAGCCATGGAGGGCGATCCAGCACAAAAATCAAGAAATGGAAAACGCAGACCTGCGGTGCTGGGTAGCCTGATTCTTATCAGCGGTATTCTGATTGGCATCGCTGGTACGTTGATTTTCCAACGGTGGATGTGGTGGAGACCCATGTTTCCACCCCCAACTCCGGAGATGGTGGCGGAGAGGATGAAACAAGACCTCCGTCTTCCAGCCGGGCAAGCTGCCGCGTTTGATCAAGCAGTAATCCCTCATCTGCGTGCGATAGGTGCCATCCAGAGAGAGATTGCCCCCCGGATTGATGAGGAATTCGGACTCATGAAAAACGAGGTCTCGGCAATCCTTGATGAAGCACAATTGAAGTCCTGGTTGGAACGTACTGAACACGCTCAGAAGATGTTCCGCGAGGCACACCCAGTACCAGGCGGTCCACCTTTTCCACCTCCTCCACCTTCCCCAGGGATGTAAAGGGCTGGGATTTGCAACCAGGTGGTCTTGAATTTTTACCCCTATCTGGTATACTATATCTATTAATCATGTTTTAAGGAGGAATCGGGAGCGTCAGGAGAAGCTCCGGTGTTCCTGTTATGTTCAATCGTTCGACGCAGGATGCCATCGCGGCGATGAGCCGCCTGGCAGAGGAGTATGATGGGGGGACAACACTCCTGTCGGCGGAGGATGTAGCTCAGTCACGAAATCTCCCCCGTCCTTTTGTAGCAAAAATTCTAACCACCTTGGCAAGGGCGAAGCTAGTGACCGCCAGCCGTGGTCCCGGTGGGGGATTTACCCTTGCCAAACACCCCAGTGAAATCACCTTTATGGATGTCGCGGTCCTCTTCGAAAAGGAGGAACAGAATGTTCTCTGCCCGTATGGACGAGGTCACTGCGGTCATGATGTCCCCTGCCCATTACACACGGAGCTCGCACGGTGCCTGGAGGGTCTCAATGATTTCATGCGTAGCACCCGGTTTGACCGCTTCCGGAAAAACCACCAGCCCCATGCATAATCAGAGAACCGTGTAGCCCCCATCGACGGGCAGAATCACACCAGTCAGCCATGCGGCCTCGTCTGACGCCATGTACACACAGGCATAGGCCACATCATCCGGCACCCCAAAACGGCCCACTGGGTAATCAGGAAGGACTTGCGCCACAAAGTCTGGGTTATGAATCAATTCCGTGGTGAGCTCGGTATGGACCAGACCCGGACAAACACAGTTGACACGGATTTTGTCGCGTGCCAGTTCAGCCGCCAGGGAGCGGGTAAGTTGAATCACCGCCCCCTTGGTGGCTGAATAGAGACTATTCTTGCGAATCCCAATGAGACCCGCTGTCGAGCCAATGTTGATGATATTGGCGCCCTTTCCTTTACGGAGTTCAGGAAGAGCGGCCTGAGTCATACGATAGAGTCCTTTGACATTGACATCAAAGAGCTGGTCGTAAAGCTCCCCGGTGGTTTTCTCAAGCGCCTGAACAGTAAAGAGTCCAGAGCAGTTGACCAGGATATCGGTTCCACCCAGAAGACGGACTGCTTCCTCCACAATGCTGGCGGGGCCATCGGGGGCGGTAAGATCCGCCGGGAAGGCATGGATCCGTTCAGACTGAGCGGCGGTTTCCTCCAAACGGTCTGACCGCCGGGAGGTAATCAACACCTCACAGCCTTGCTCGGAGAAACGATGAGCGATGGCTTTACCGATCCCCGATCCTCCCCCTGTGATAATGGCTCGTTTATCCGCCAAGCGCATGGTGTCTTCCTCCCAAGGAGATGGTTTTTCAGCTGAGTATCGGCTCCAGAGGAGCGGAGTTGGGCGATGGATGGGGCTGGATAATCCGTGGCGCGGCCCACTGGATCGCATTAGTAATTACCCGTAGAACATTCTCATTATAATATATGGGGAAAGTTTCGTGTCCGGGCCGGAAGTAGAAGATGCGTCCATGCCCACGTTCCCAGGTACATCCACTGCGGAAGACCTCGCCACCCTGGAACCAGCTGATAAAGACGATCTTTTCAGGCGTGGGAATGTCAAAGCGTTCACCATACATCTCGGTGTGTGGCAATTCGAAGTATTCACCCAGACCCTGCGCGATCGGGTGAGAAGGCTCGATCACCCACAGACGTTCTTTCTCTCCCGCTTCGCGCCAATGCAAGAGACAGGTGGTCCCCATCATCCGGCGGAAGATTTTAGAGAGATGACCGGAGTGAAGAGCGATCAAACCCATACCTTGCTGGATTCGGGCCTGGAGCTTATCAACCACGGAGTCCTGAACCTCCTCATGAGCCATGTGGCCCCACCACAGAAGAACATCGGTGGATTGGATGACCTCATCGGTCAAGCCATGCTCACTTTCATCCAGTGTGGCAGTCCGTACAGTCAGCCCCGGTTGCTGACGCAGATGTGAAGCAATGGCCTCGTGGATTCCTTGCGGATAAACAGAACCGACTTTTTCTTCGAGCTTTTCATGACGGTACTCATTCCAAACAGTAACGCGAAGGTTGTTGTTCATGGCATATATTCCTCTTAGCAAGCGATGAAAGAGAGATTCTCACACGGCCAAAGACAGTACACAAGCAATAAGGAAACGTTCCTTGGTTCCTTTCCAGGGGTCTGTTAAGATGGCCTCCATGAACCAGCTCAGAATCCTGATCTTGTGTACTGGCAATTCGTGCCGGAGCCCCATGGCCGAGGGACTCCTAAAACACATGGTAGCGGAAGCGGGGTTGAAAGGGGTCGAGGTACGCTCCGCAGGGACACTGACGGGAGGGGGATCCGCGGCCTCGGAGGGCGCGCTCCTGGCCTCCCGTGAGGTGGGGGTGGATCTCTCACACCACCGCTCCAGACCCTTGACACATGAATTGGTCTCCTGGGCCGACCTGATTGTGTGCATGGAGAATTACCATGTCACCATGGTGGTTGATCTGGCGGCTTCGGCCTCAGCCAAGACCCATTTGCTGGGTGAGTATGGCTCGTTGGAGGATTCTTTGGAGATTCCCGATCCGGTAGGCTTGCCATTATCCTTTTACCGTGAATGCCGGGACCGGATGCAAGACTGTCTACGGGGACTACTCGCTCATCTACCCGAGATCAAGAACCGTTGGGATACCATTTTCGTGGGTAGCGATCTGACCGGAACGGAGCTGAAGAAAAGTATTCTGGCACATCTTCAAGCGACTGGACGCAAGGTCCAGGATTGCGGGCCAGTCGGGAATGCCTCCCTGGATGATCTCGGCGCGGTGGTCGAAGTCAGCCGCCGGGTCGGGGGACGTTTGGCACAATTCGGTATCCTGGTGGGAATCTCAGGCATCGGAATGTCCATCGCGGCCAACAAGATCCCCGGCGTAAGGGCCGCGCTGTGCCCCAACACCGAATATGCGGCCTTGAGCCGTGAACTACACAACGCCAATGTCCTCTGTCTGAGCGCACGCGCCCTGAATGCTGATGCGGCCCGGGAGATTGTGGACACCTGGCTCGCTACTGAATACACCGGAGGAGAAGACAATCCCCGCGTGGCCATGTTTGAAAAACTCGAATACCATTTCCTGACTCGTTAACCTACTATGCGCCATCTACAACATTTGCTCGTTTTACCCCTCCTGGTGTTCTGCCTGGGTTCAGTCTGGGGACAACAAGAACCTCCAAAATCTACGGTTAGTACCCCCAACCAGGCCATCCTGGATTTGATCCGTAGCAAAAAATGGCAAGAGGCCATGGATATGGTCGAACCCATGGCCAAGATGTCACCCGATTCTGAACAGGTCCTCCTGTTTCAGGTGGCCATCTATCAAGGGATGGAGCGTCACGAAGAATGCCAACAAAAAGCCCTGACATATCTGGCCAAATATGAATCGGGATCAACTCGCGACCAGATATTATACCTTTTCGCCACTTCACTTTACCAAACCGGGAAGAAATGGGAGGCGATCGATTATCTGGAGAAGGCCGATAAGTGCACCAAGGATTCCACCCTGAAAAAGAACATCGCCTTCTTCTTGCCTCGTTGGAGAGCCGAAGTAAACCATATCGGGATCCATCTGGGAGGAAAACCTCCCGCCACACCCGAGGAAGAACAGATCGCAAAAACATTTGGCCTGAAGGTCCTGAAGATGGCCCTTGAGGATTACCACCAGGTGAATGGAAAATATCCTGAGCGGCTCGATAAGCTACTGGAGGGAACACCACCCTTCATTAAATTCTTTCCTGAGGATCCCGCTAATCCAGGGATGACCTTTGAGTATATCCAGGAGGGCGAGGGATACCGTTTCCCAGCGGAATGAGCAGATTCCTATATCGATCAGTTTTGTGGTTCCTGTTAGCAACATCGCTGGTATGGGTGTCATCTTCTCAGGCGGAACAGCTGCGTTACATGTGGTTTGAAACCCGCCAAGATCTCGTCGGATCAGCCTCCGCGGAGATGGTGACCCGGCTCAAGACAGCGGGTCTGAGCGGTGTGGTGGTACCCGCGGTCATGGAGGGACGGTCCTGGTACCCAAGCCAGTTGCTCCCTGGGCCGGCCACCACCACTGAGAGTCTCGCCGTGGCGCGCTTTGCCCACGCCAATGGCCTGGGACTGGCAATCTACATTCAGGCCTTCATCCATGGAGGTGATCCCAATAAACCCAACCATCTGATCAAAGCACACCAAGACTGGCTCTCCTTGGATTGGCGGGGAATCCCGATGGCCAGCCTATTATCCGGAACAATTTCTGAACCTTCGACTCTGGATGGATTCTTCCTGGATCCAGGGCTACCGCGTGTACGGGAGTTTCTGCTGGCGTTGACCATGGAGGCAGCCCAAACCATGCAACCAGATTGGATCCTTCTAGACCATGTCCGGTATCCCCTCCCTTCTCCCTGGGCCGCGCGGGGTCTACCACGGAGCCAACCCTATGGCTATCACCCCGTTCCCCGTAAGGCTTTCGAGAAAGACCTGGGTGTCGATCCGGCGGTGCTGGTGCGCGATGCCTCGAAGTCAGCAGCCGCATTAGGTGGCGATGAAAGGAACCGGATGAGGCGGGATTGGGACCGCCGGAGGTTGGAAGAGGTCTCCGCTTTTCTCAAGAGTGTTCGCAGCCAGTTGCGCAAGAGTCACCCATCCTGCCATCTCGGAGCGGTGGGATTCCCTGATCCGGTCCGCGCGCGCGAGGAGCTTCTTCAGGACTGGCCCCAATGGATTCGCGATGACCTCGTGGACGCGGTCATTCTTCCGGACAACGCCCCAGAGAAGAGTTCGACAGGTGTACTGGACCTTCTCGCTCCCGACCTGCGTGGACGCATCTGGATTTCCTGTTCCACCGATGACCATGGAGATGGAATCGAGCTGCGTCTTCAAGCACTCTCAGGCCAACCGGGGGTCATCCTGTTCAACCGCTCAGACCAAACCGGCACCAGCGCCACCCCAGCCAGCATGGTGGCAGCCCCTAGCCCCACCCTGCCACCCGTCACCCCCGAAGAATCGTTATCTTTGCCGCCCATCGAGAGCGAGGATGCCCCACAGGAGGCAGATTCTAGCGGATCATCCTGGCCCTCCGTGGAAGAGACGGAACCCGTAACCGTTGCCACAGCGACGTCCACGCCCACCTCTGGTTTCAGCCTGAAGGAAGTCCGGGCTTTGTATGCCTTTCAGCCGGATGCTGCACCCTTCACAGGACTAACTCCCAATCAAACCGCTGGGAAGTTGCAGGAATTTGGTTTCGATGCTGTGTTCGGGGGATCTTCCTTGCCCCCCATCCGCCGCGCTTTGCAGATCGCCGGAATCAAGAGATTTTCCGAGGTTCCCCTCTTTGTAGGCGAGAAGCATTGGGAACGTGACCCTAATTGCCAGCCTGTGGCCCGGAGTGGACGGAAGGTCAAGAAACAGGGATGGTATGCTCCGGTCTGTCCCAATACCGAGTGGCTGCGTAAAGAGAAACTCGAAACCATTCTACGGCTGGTCAAGGATCAAGAGGTGGATGGAATCTGGTTGGACTTCATCCGCTACCCACTATTCTGGGAGGAGGTGCCTCCCTTCCTGGTGGACACCTGTTTTTGTCCAGTGTGTCTCTCTAAGTTTGAACAAAAGACCCATCTTCATCCCGAGGGCAGCTCCACGCAGGAGAAGGCCGAGTGGATCCTTTCCCAGCATACTGAGGAATGGTACCGCTTCCGTGCGGATTCGATCCTGGAATATATCCGCACTGTAGTGGATGAAGTCCATAAGGCCAAACCCACGGCACTCGTCGGCGCCTTCGTTCTTCCCTGGCGCGAGGATGAACATGAACACGCCTTGTACCGGATCGCTGGCCAAGACCTCGAGGGGATCGGGAGGATTGTGGATGTGATCTCACCGATGCTTTATTTCCATGAGCTGAGACGCCCCGCCACATGGGTGTCGGAGAGAGTTACCGAATTGAGTCAAGGGTTAAAGGTTCCCATTCTCCCTATTGTTCAATGCTTCGATCTACCGGATCCCATCCCGCCAGCGGACCTACAGACCGCTCTCGCGCAAGGTCTGGCGGCGCCATCGAAGGGGATAATCCTTTTCAGCCAGAAGCATCTAGAGACCACCAAGAAGTGGGACACGATTAAAGCGGCCTTGAAGAAGTAGGGTGAATTCACGGCCAGCTCCGTTGAACCCCCCGCTTGGCTGAAGTATCCTTCTTTCTTTCCGCAAATAGGAGTTTTTACCGAAATGGTCAGTTCTGAGGAGATGGAATTACATACGGCCGAGTTGGCCACACTGGCGCAGGAGGTGCTCGCACCCAATTATGGGAAGCGGATTGGAGTCGACATCGCTTTCGTGAAAGGGAAAGGGCCCTGGCTCTTCACACCCGAAGGTGAGAAGTATCTCGATTTCCTGGGCGGGATTGCCGTGTGTTGTCTGGGACACTGTCACCGCAAGGTCACTCAGGCGATTCAGAAGCAGGCCGAAACCCTCGTCCACACCTCTAATCTTTTTCTTATCGAACCCCAGATCCGTCTCGCAAAGATACTGGTGGATCATTCCTTCGCGGAGCAGGTTTTTTTCTGCAATAGCGGCGCCGAGGCCAACGAGGCAGCTCTTAAACTGGCCAAGAAGATTGCCCAGGACCGTGGTGAGAATCAACGCTACGAGGTGGTCAGTCTCCAGGACTCTTTCCACGGCCGGACCATCGCCACCCTCTCGGCAACAGGACAGAGCAAGCTTCACGAAGGCTTCAAGCCACTGCTGCCAGGATTTAATTACCTCCCAGCGAATGATTTACAAGCCGCCCAGGAAATGATTGGGGACCGTACCTGCGCCGTGATCGTCGAACCGATCCAAGGGGAGGCGGGAGTACGTCCGGTCGCCGATGAGTATCTGCGGATGCTACGAGAATTGTGCACCGAACGAGGCGCCGTGTTGATTCTGGATGAGGTCCAGACTGGCATGGGACGCACGGGAAAGTTTTTCGGGCATGAGTACGCTTGTATCGAACCGGACATCGCCACCCTGGCCAAAGGCCTGGGGAATGGAGTTCCCATTGGAGCGATGCTGGCTAAACATGAGATCATGCAGCACCTCACACCGGGCAGCCATGGCAGCACCTTCGGCGGTAACCCGTTGGCCAGCGCGGCGGCCTGCGCCACTCTCGCAACCCTGTTCGAGGAGAACCTCCTCGAGCGTGTGGTCGAACTCTCGGAGGCCTTGTTCCGTGGACTGAAGGAACTCAAGAAGAAGTATCCACGCAAGATCAAGGATATTCGTGGGCGGGGATTGATGGTGGGAGTCGAATTCGAAGATGCCACCCCCATTCATCAAGCCTTACTCGCCCGCCGTATTGTAACCAACTGTGTCCGTGGGAAGACGATCCGTTTACTCCCACCCTACATTATCACCAAGTCCGAGATCGCCCTGTTCTTGAGTGAGCTCGGCTCTGTTATCGAGGAGCTCGGCGGATGAGCATGAACAGAATGAAGGGCCGCGACCTACTCTCCATTGTTGACCTCACCCGCGAGGAGGCCGAGGAGATTCTGAATCTGGCGGGAGAGGTCAAGCTGTCACCAGTGAAATACCGGCACTCTCTCTCCGGACAGGTTATGGCCATGCTCTTCGAGAAACCCTCGTTGCGTACACGGGTAACCTTCGAGAGCGGCATATTCGGGCTGGGGGGCACCGCGATCTATCTCTCGCAGGATCAGGTGGGCATGGGCAACCGTGAACCCGATTGTGATGTGGCCCGCAACCTAACACGCTGGGTCCAGGTCATCGTAGCGCGGACCTTCTCGCACAAGACGATTACTGAACTGGCCCGCGAGGCCTCCATCCCGGTCATCAACGCCCTCTCGGATTGGGAGCACCCCTGCCAGGCGCTGGCGGATTTCCAGACTATCCGGGAGTGCTTCGGAGACCGTAAGGTGACCATCACCTTTATCGGCGATGGCAACAATGTGTGTCATTCACTGATCCTGCTGGGAACCCTTCTGGGTTATCACATGCGGGTAGCGTGCCCACCGGGTTACGAACCAGACAAGGGTATCCTCCAGAAGTCCGCCGAATTCGCGCAAACCTCGAGCGGATCGATCGAAATGGGACCAGATCCACGCGCACTCTCCACGGGGGCACATGTCCTGTACACGGATGTCTGGACCAGCATGGGCCAGGAGCAAGAACGCGAAAAACGGTTACGCGATTTCCAGGGCTTCCAGGTGAACAGGGACCTGCTCGCATTGGCCGCTCCCGAGGTCCGCGTAATGCACTGCCTCCCCGCTCACAGGGGTGAGGAGATCAGCGCCGAGGTCATGGAGGATCCACGCGGGGTGCATTACGACCAAGCCGAGAACCGCCTGCATTCCCAGAAGGCGCTCCTGCTCGAATTGCTCGGAGGGGTGTGATGGAGGAAACGGTTCCCTTCCGGCCCAAACGCACCCTGTTACGTCTGCTCTGGCTGACCGCCTACACGGCCTTCATGTATGTACTCATCAAGGTGAGCGGGAAGATTAGGGCGTAGGGAGTTCAACTCCTGCCCCAGCTCGGAGGTCACCCGCACGCTAAAGCGTGAACAACCTACAAGAGCATCAATACTTCCTCCCCAACACCTTCGACTCAAACAACCCACAGGCCACACCAATTCCGCTAACCACCGCGTCCAGCAGGTCCACCGGCCAGGCCCGCAGCGCGAACCACCAGCCCTTCTCCCGCGCGAGGTGTTCGATCCAGGGCCAGGAGAGATACCCATACACACCCAGTACCAACAGGAGGAAACCCAAACCGAGACCTTGGGCCAGGGGCCCAGCGGTGAGTGATCCCAGGCAGAAACAGACAGCGCACAAGAGCAGGAACACAAAGGGGAGACGCATCATCGCACCACGCGAGTGTGTTCCGAAAGAAGTTCCCTTCTTCTGAAATCCGGCCGTCTTCTGGCGGAGGAGAAGCTTGGCTAGGTCCCGGCTACGGTGGAACTGGTTGCGGAGGAAACCGGTGAAGGTCATACGCTTGTTGTGGATAACCTCGAGATCCTTATCAAGCAGGATGCGTCCCCCGGCGGTGACAATGCTCTGCCCCAAGGTGCGGTCCTCCACACTGGGGGTGTGGATGTTCTGATCGAACCCGCCACACTGGAAGAAGAACTCCCGGCTAACCGCGGTCACGCTTGTGTAAGTGGTGTTGATCCAGACCGGCAGTTGGGAGAGGACATAACGGTTATACAGGTTCTTGTATTGAGAGAAGAAGTTCGAGTGTGGGCACTGACGTGAGAAGACGCCCTGAACACACTCGCAATTGTTCTCTTCAAAGGCTCTACGGATACCCGCGATGAGCCCCTCCGGGAGCCACACATCGGAATCGGTGAACAAGACGATGGGCGCACTGGCTAAACGCGCGCCCTCGGTGCGGGCCATGGCGGGGCCGACATTCATCGGAAGGCGGTGGTGACGCGCTCCGAGCTCGCGCACCATGTCGCTGATATCCTCGGTCGAGGCATCATCCACCACGATGACCTCGAGAGGACTCTCCTTTTGGCGCCGGACTGTTTCCAATGTCCGCCGCAGGGTCCGCGACCCATTGAAGACGGGTATGACGACAGAGATACGCAGTTGCGGCTTCATGACTGGCATCTTAGCAGAGGGAGTTGCGAATGAACTCTCCGAAGAGATAATAGACCCCCGGCTGGCCCAGGTCCATAAATCACATTCCATTCTGGAAGGAGCATCTCATGGCTCAGAATTATCTCAATGACCTTTTTGACCTCGAAGGAAAGGTGGCCGTCCTTTTCGGCGGCACCGGCGAGTTGGTCAGCGCCATCGCCACCGGCTTTGCGGGTGCGGGGATGAAGATCGTGCTGGGCGGACGTGACCAGGAAAAGGCCCTGCGCCGAATCGAGAGCATCCAAACTCAGTTCCCGGGAGCGGAGGCAATCTTTTGCTCTGGCGAGGTCAACAACCGGGATGAAATTCAGATCACCCTCGACACTACCCTGGACCGTTTTGGACGGGTAGATGTGCTGGTGAACGGCGCGGGGGTCAATTCCCCGACTCCCTTCCTGGACATTACCGATGATGAATTTTCAAAGATCCTCGACATCAACCTGCATGGTGTGATCGTGGCCTGCCAGGTTTTCGGGAAGTACTTCATCGGGGTGAGTCATCCAGCGAGTATCATCAACATCGCCTCGATCTCTTCCCGTGTACCGCTCTCCAAGGTGTTCACCTACTCGGCCTCCAAGGCAGCAGTGCTCAATCTGACCTTGAACCTGGCACGGGAGTGGGCCCCCAAGGGGATCCGGGTCAACGCTCTGACACCGGGATTCTTCCCCGCCGAACAGAACCGCAAGATCCTCACACCAGAACGCACCCAGCAGATCCTCGGGCAGACTCCCATGGGACGGTTCGGCGATGCTCCTGAGTTGGCCGGAGCGGCACTGCTGCTGGCCTCCCCAAAGGCAGGCGCCTTCATCACTGGGGCCGACCTGGTGGTTGATGGCGGGTTCTCCGCGATGAAATTGTAGGACGGCGCGAGAAGGAATTCACGCGCCAGCGAGAGTTCCCCCTTAAAACTAATCGCCCCCGGTCCTGTTCAGGGCCGGGGGCGAGTTTCAACTGCAAGGTGGGTCACGCGTCGCTAACCCACCCGACTTCTCTTGCTTACTTCCAGATTTGAGGAAGCATCATGGTTTCCGATGGCGGCAAGGTCTGCGGCGCCGCTGCCGGTGCTGGGGCGTTAACTGGCGCATACGAAGGAGGCGCGGCTGGAGCGGGAGCAGGGGTCATCACCGCCGGAGATACAATGGTCTTCACAGGACCTACTTCCACTTCTAGCGGGTAGCTGGCCTGCGAAATCGCCTTCTCAACCTCCTCAGGAGTCAGATTCTCCATCCGCTGAGAAACAACCTCGGGCTTGCCAAGTTCAACAGTCTTCCCCTTGGCTGAGGGATACCTCGGACCGAAGGGATTAGAGGTCATCGGCGCGCCACCACAATAATAGGGGTGCTTGGTTTCGGTAACTGATTTGGCCTTGGGGTAGCGGACCATAACAGTATATTGTTCAATCTTCTTGTCTGGCACCTGGACGGTATAGGGTTGCGTTTCCTGATAGGCGACCTGCTCGGTATAAGGCACTTTCACGGTATAGGGGACTTGCACCTGATAGGGCACATTCACCGTATAGGTCTCCTCAACCTGATAGGGCTGATCCTCGGTGTAGGGAATCTTCACGGTGTAGGTTTCCTGATCCTCGTAAGGAACGCTTTCCTTGTAAGGAACCTGCACGGTGTACTGTACTGGCTCCTCATAGGGGACATCCACATCATAAGGAACCTTGACCATATAGGTCTCCTGCTCGGTATAGGGGACCGTCTCGGTATACGGAACCTCGACCGTATAAGGGACCTGTCTCTCTTCCCTCACCAAGCGGGTCTTGGGAACCCGGTCCACCACAGGCACCTCCACCTGACGGGGAATCTGTTCCGTATAGGGGACATATTCGGTGTACTCGACTGGTTCTTCGTAGGGAACATGAATCGTCTCAGTCCGGGGAACCTGGTAGGTCACCACCTCTTCATCCGTTTCGATGGAGGTGTACGGGACCTCTTTCTCAAAGGGGACCTGAACATTGTACTTCTTGCGTTCCCAATCACGGACAGTGGTGTTGTAGGGTTTCTTAACTCGCACTGGACAACCATCCCGGCACTCCACGGCACACTTGTAGCAAGTGACCTCTCTTTCCTTCGGGACCCAACGACGGCGGGTTTCGGTCCGGTAATCGGTTTCAGTCCGGTATTTGGTCACCTCGCGTTGTTTGGGGACAATTTTGGTACGGTCCTCATAGACGATCTTCTCTTCGGGGCGCGTTTTCGAGACCAGTTTCACTCTGGTTTCGGGGCGTACCCTTTGGACCGTGTCCATCTCTTGCTCGATCTTGGTGCGGACCACCTCCTCATACTCGGTGACTGGCTTTTCCTGGTATTCGGTCCGGTAGCGGGTTTCAGTGCGGGTACGTTGTTCCTCGCGGGTTTTCTGAATAGGGCGTGTGCGGGGTTCCTCACGGTAGCGGGTTTCCTTGCGTGTCCGTGGTTCCATCCGGGTGCGGGATTCCTCGCGCACCTTCTCCACATCTTTATACTTGGTTACGGGACGGTAACGAGTCTCCACACGTTCTTTCGGAACTTGGCGGGTTTTACTGACCAGACGGGTGCGGGGTTCTTCTTTTTGACGGTCTTCAGTTTTATACCGTGTTTCTTCTTTATAGCGAGTTTCTGGACGGTACTTGGTGACAACTTGAGTGCGGGTTTCAGTACGGGTGGTAGGAATTTCGCGTGTACGAGTTTCAGTACGGGTCGCCCAGATGATCTCCTCGCTCGATTTTAGGAGCGCGCAGGTCATGTCATTTGCCCCAGGACGGAGTTCCTGTGCCGGTTTGGGAGCATCTTGGGAAAATGCCAAGAGCGGGGAAATGAACAAGGCGGTCAAATAGAGACCGAGCATGCGGGGAAGCATCGCGCAAACCTCCGGAAAAAAACGGTTTTTCTCCCCCTCAAACTCAGCCTAATACTACCCGGACCCCATCCCTGGATCAAGACACAGGTTGTTCCCAACCTGTGAATACTTTTGCTTTGCACCTACACCGGTCTGGCCGTACCACTCTCCTAGCTCAATAACGGCTCATCTACAGACTGGTTCTGGTATTATCGTCAGATGGAGAGATATCTGTGGTTTTTTTTTGGAAGGTCTTCCTTAGTCTTCGGATTGAATCCAGCGGACCTACCATGGGGGGGCAGTGCGTGGTACTGTTTGGCAATAAAAAGGAGAGGCTTGGAGTCGAAACGAGGTGAGTACATTGGAAAAGGAAGATCTGACGGAAAAAATGCTTTCTGAATCGCTTTACATCGATGATTGGAAGATCGAATCGCGCTTATTCGTCGGTACGGGGAAATATCCCGATTTCGAGACAACCGAGAAGGCTTTGGCAGCCTCGGGGGCCGAGATCGTCACAGTGGCGATCCGCCGTGTGGATTTCAGCGCCGAAGATCATCTTCTCAACCATGTAGATCCAAAGCGGTATAAGATCCTTCCCAACACGGCGGGGTGTTTTAACGCCCATGATGCGATCCGTATTGCCCACCTCTCACGCGAGGCATGTGGTCATAACAAGGTTAAACTCGAGGTTTTGGCGGATGAGAAAACACTCCTTCCCGATCCCCTTGCCACCTTGGAGGCTGCGCGGGAGCTCCTCAAGGAGGGATTCTTCGTGATGGCCTATACCTCCGATGATCCCGTCATGGCGAAAAAGCTCGAGGAGGCCGGGGTGCCAGTCGTCATGCCAGCAGGGGCTCCGATAGGCTCTGGTCAGGGTATTTTGAACCGGAACAATATCAAGATCATTTTGGAACGCGCTCAAGTCCCGATTGTAGTCGATGCGGGAGTGGGTACCGCCTCGGATGTCTGCCAAGCATTTGAACTAGGCTGCGCGGCAGTGCTGCTGAATACCGGGATCGCTGGTGCGAAAGACCCCATCCGCATGGCGGTGGCGATGAAATCCGCGGCGGTGGCTGGCCGGAATGCGTTCCTGGCGGGGCGTATACCCAAAAAACTCTACGCTACGGCTAGTTCACCAGTTCTCGATTCCTGAAGTCCAAGGAGCCTCGATCCATGCCAGGCTCCCTAGTCCTCTATAACGGCAAGGTCCACCCGCTGACGGGGATTGTGCATTGCACAGAGGCAGTCTCAATCCGTGATGAACATATTCTCCGGTTGGGAAGCAATGATCGTGTTCGTGACAGCCAGCTATCCCACGTAGTAGAAATCGATCTTCAAGGCAAGACTGTACTCCCCTCCTTTTCCGACAATCTGGGTTGCCTGGGGCGGGAAATCGCCGCCCGTACCTGTTTGGATCTCACCGCCATGCGGAGCATGCCAGAGATTTTCGCTGTGATCGAGCAGGCTACACGTAAAGGAGGATCCGGAGACTGGATCACTGGATATGGCTGGGATAAGAGCCAGTGGGGCTGGCAACGTTTCCCCCACCGGGCGGATCTTGATTTGGTCTCTCCCCATCACCCGGTGGCTTTGTTGAGTTCAGATGGACGGGTGGCCTGGCTCAATTCGGCGGGCTTGGTAAAAGCTGGCATCCGGCGGGACACCCCTCCCCCCCCAGGAGGCGAGATCCAACGCGATCCTATAACTGGGGCAGCCACGGGAATCCTTTTGGAGAAAGCTGTTTCCTTGATCAGCGATGCCTTCCAGAAACCATCCATCGAGGAGGCGGCAGCGGCCTTTACAGAGATCACCAAGCATTACCACTCCCTGGGAATTACCTCCATTAGCTCGTTTGAGACATTAGACAATTTTGCGATCATCCGTGATCTGGCGGCTTCACAAGCGCATTTACTCAATATGACCTGCCATGTGAGTTGGCCCGGGTGCCAATCCATTGCCGATAAAACTTGGCATTCAGGACTGACGGCTAACGGTCTAACCCTGGGAGGAGTATGGAGCGCCGTGGATGGTACTCTGAACTCACAAACCGCCCTCATGATGGATCCCTATGTAACCGACTGGGACATGCACGGCATTGAGATCACCCCGGAAGATGAATTACGCGAGATGGCAAGATGGTGTCTGGATCATCAATTCTCCCCCGTTTTCCTCGCTTCAGGGGATGCCGGGTGCCACCACGCCGCGAGAATCATCAGTAGTGAATATCACGGCCAAGGTGGACCTCATCCTTTCATCGCCTATGGAGACCTGATCCATACCGGGGATTTGGATTTGCTCCGAAGACTGGATCTGGGATTGTTAACCGATCCCAGGAGGCTTGATACTGACCGGGAGACTGGGGAACGGTGTTGGGGAGCCCGTTGGAATAAGGCTCTCGATCTATCCGCCTGGCGCGAACGGGGAGTTGCCCTTTACTTCGGATCCTCGGGGCCGATTCGGCATTGGAGCCCCATGAAGGCCCTATCTTCCTCACTGGTTCCACGGACCCGCCATGAAAGAGACAGCCCCCTCGATGTGGAGGCGGGACTGCTTGCTATTACCCGCCCCCTCAGCTACCGGAAAGGGGAAGAGGGAGGAGGACTGCTCTCTCCGGGGCAGTACGCCAATCTGGTGGTCCTCTCAGAGAATCCCTTTCAGGTCGCACCCAAAGAGGTCGCCTCCATCCAGGTGGAGATGACGATCTATCGGGGCCATATTGTCTATGATCGTCATGCAAAGGCCTAAGCATCCGGAAAAATGGAACCAACCCAAACCTCATCACCCCCTTTTTTCCGGGGGACACTTGTGTGAGGAGTTCAAGAAGTGGTAGATTTTACTTGCATCACTCTGTCATGGGTTGTAAAATCATCGGATTATTGGATAACCAGAGTATCAGTTATCAGTCAAGAGTTGGATGAGCGATCAAATACGCCTCGCCTTGTGGGAGCCCCGATATGCCGAAGGTCCTTGTTGTTGATGATGCAGCCTTTATGCGAGTCACATTGAGAAATGTGCTTTCCCCTGCTGGTTTTGTTGTGGAGGAGGCCACCAATGGGGCCGAGGCGGTGACCCGTTATAGTGAGGTCAGCCCGGATGTGGTGACCATGGATATCACTATGCCTGAGAAGGATGGCATCGAGGCCACCAAGGAAATCATGGCCCTGGATCCCAAGGCTCGTGTAGTCATGGTGAGCGCTCTCGGCCAGGAGAAGATGGTAAAGGATGCCATCTTGGCCGGAGCTAAAGATTTTATCGTCAAACCCTTCCAGCCTGACCGGGTTTTGAGTGCACTGAACCGGGTTCTATCGTAACCGGCTTCTCTCCTCCGAGAGAAAATCGTTGTGCACTACAAAGAGCGCTGGGTGTTATCTATACCTTCCCCCATTTGGGAGAAGGTACACCCTTAGTTTGTGCTGGTAGCATGAATCAAAGGGGCACCGGCTCCACGCCCTTCCGTTCCTTGATGATGGTGATCTGATTTCCCGTCGAGTTGAAGGTCACTTCATCCATGAAACAGGAGATGAGTAACAGACCGCGTCCATGTAGACGCGAGAGATCGGTGGGTTCAATCTGGTTATCCTTCAAATCGGGAGGCACGAATCCGGCTCCGGGATCGGAGATCCGGTAAATGGCCCGTTCGGGGGTGAGATCCATCTCGATGGTAATGGCCCGGCTGCAGTACAGGGGATCCTCCAGACGTTCGGAGACGATCCGGTTGAACACATCCGTACCCGTTTCCGTTTCCCGGAGCCCAGCGGGAACCTCAAGACAGCCATAGAAAATCGCATTGGTGATGGCTTCATCTAGCGCCACTGCTACGAAATAGCGCGCGGACTCATCGCAGATCCCCAGACCCACCAGTTTCTCAGTCAGATAGTGAATGACTCCCGATTTGGAATCGAGTGAAGGCGGGATCCGGAACAGAATGTGTTCATTTACCAGGCAGGGTAGCACACGTTGTGGAATCTCCCGCGCACGTTTTCGTTTGAGCGACTTCTCGACCACATCCACAATCTCGGTTAAACGGAAAGGCTTGGTGATGAAGTTGGCGGCTCCGAGACGCAGGGCATCAATGGCTGTTTCCAGACGGGCATATCCAGTAATTACGACTACGGGGATCTCTGGAAACTCATGGCGGGAGATATCCAACAGACGGCTTCCATCCATTTCAGGCATACGCAAGTCGGTGATGACCAGGTCATAACGGGCCGCGCGAAGTTTCTGAAGGGCCATGCGCCCATCTTCCGCAGTCTCGACTTCATAGGAGTTCGAATGCTGAAGGGTTTCACGGAGCATCTCGCGGATCGAGAATTCATCATCGACCACAAGGAGGCGTGCTGGTCTAATCGGGGCAGGTGTAGCGGGTCCCATCTCCCCGGAAGACTCATTATTTTCTGAAACTATGCTCCCATCCATCGCGTCACAGTTCTTCCGATACTGAAATTCATCTCCGCGGAAAGGATGCGGAAACCATACTTCTGATAGAAGGAAATCGCTTTAAGGTTATCAAGCATCGTCTTGAGTTCAACTAGAGTGTATCCCCCTTGACGCAGAATGTCGAAAGATGCCGCCAAGAGACTGCTGCCCACCCCCCGGTTTCTGGCTTGTGGGCTGGTGACAATAAAGTCCACGATCCCAATCGTTTGACCCAATCGTTCCATCTGCTTGGAGGGACATAGCAAGAGAGAGAAACCGAGTAGTTCTCCTGTTTCATCATCCTCGGCGGTAAGGAACGGACGGTTAGCCTGCCCGAAGCACCGGGTCATATAAGTGGGAAAGACCTCTGGTTTACGGTCCTCAGGCAAGTTGGGGTCGCGCAGAAAATGACTATGCGTGTGTCCCTCGCCCGCAATATACCGCAGTATGGGGAGATCCTCCCGTGTCACCTCGCGAATCCGTAATCTCTCCGCACACACGGGAAGATGCGAAGAATCAAGCCACCGCGACATACGAATCGTAGTACCACAATAATCCGCGCCCACCTGCAGGAAACTCTTGGGCAGGTCACCTTCATTCTCATCGCACTTTCCCCACACCACCCGCGCACCTTTGGATTCCAAAATATCTCCAATCGTGCGGACTATCTCTCTCTTCTCATCGGACCGGAGTGAATAAACCAACAAAGGCTCGAGAGAATAGACAGGAAAGTCAAAAAAAACAGAATGAATCTCGGACCGCCGGATACCAACGAGTCCAAAATGCCCCCCTCTGTCAAACACACAAACGGGGCTCTCTGGATCCGAGGCTTGAGAAAAAATGGAGTCCGTGTGGAAGGTGGTTAGCTTGCCAACATCCAGTTTCTGATACTGAATTTGTAAGACCTTGTTAGGATTCTCCCTTAGGAGTCTCTCTATTAGAGGCCGGTCAGAAGGAGTCAGTGGACGAATGGGCATAATCTATTAAGTCAGAGAGTCATTCAGAGGCTTATTGCCGCCGTTGCAGGGCAATCTGATAGGCTTTCTCAAGGTTCCGCGCGCTCTGTTGCCAGTTCACGACGGTTTCAGCGCGTGTTCTCGCGGCTATTCCGAGCTCCTCGCGTAGTACAGGATTCCCCAGCAAACGGCCAATCCCCTTAGCCAGATCCCCAGCGGAGCCAGGTTCGACCAAGATGGCGGCTTCCCCGGTCATCCATGGGACCTCACCCACTCGTGAGGCCACAATCGCTTTTCCCGCCGCCAAGTACTCAGCCACCTTCAACGGGCTCTTACAGCGGACGAATTCCTCATCCGAGAAACAAGCCACTGCGATGTCCGCCGCGGCAAGGACCTGAGGGATTGTGTCGGAGGGCAAATAGTCCGTAAAGATGAGGCGGTGGGAAAGGTTCAGATCATATGCTAACGACTCCAACTCAGTGAGCATGGGCCCCCCCCCCACTACCATCCAGGCTGCCTGGGGGTAACGGTCCGCCAGCAACCCGCAGGCTTTGACAAAGAGACCGGCATAGGCAGCACCCTCCAACTGACCGATGTAGACCACCAGGGGACGGTTTCCAATAACAAAGGGCTGTTTCCGTCGAAAGGCATTCCGTGAGAGGGTGGGATCGAAAGATTGGAGGTCAGCACCAACAGGAACCTTACAGATACGGGAAGCTGGGAAGCCCATCCCCTCACAGATTTTTCCGAGCGCATCACTGGAGACCGAGATCGTGTCCACATAGGTGGGGACCCGCTTCTCCAGGAAGCGTGCCTGCGCCCGGAAACCGAAGGGAAGGTGGTTGATCTCGTTCAAGATCAGAGTTTCGTTGTCATCCCAATCGTAGTGCAGTGGCTTATTCCACCGGTAAGAGGCCCACAAGGCTGGGATGAAGGTGGAGGCAAAGCATTTCTGGAAATGGATGATGTCCACCTCTTTGGCGAGGCCGATGACATCCAGGATGTTCTTGTGGGTCTGGTTGTCCCGTGCGCGTAGAGGAATGTACCGGACACCTCTCCCCCCGGTCTCTTCTCCTGGAGGGAAGGGGGAGCGGTCTTTTCCCCTTCTCCCGTTGGCGCGTGAATCCTTTCTCGCGCCAGCAGAAGCGTCAGGAACGAGAAAGGATTCCCGCTCCAGCGGATTGTCATCTCCCTTTCCCTTCAGGGGAGGGATTAGGGGAGAGGTCAACGGCTCAACTGGGATCTCTCTCAATCGTGGAAAATCGGGTTCATGAGCCCGTTTATGTTCAATGAAGGCAACCTGGACGTCATGGCCAAAACCGGCTAACTCTTCAGCGAGCTTGATGATACGGATAGTCCAGGGGTGATAACGGAGATCATGGGGGTGGAGCATTAAAATGCGCATGGGAGTGGCGGATCAACGGGGAGCGGTACTTGGATCTCCTGGAAAGGAGAGACCCGGATCACGGTAATAAACGGCGGTATCCGAGTTCTGCAAGTATGACCGAAAGTGGATATGGAATCCCTCGGAGGCTTCATCGGTTCCATTCCCATCGGGATCTTTGGGGGCGAAATCACAAGTGGGGGGAACCACCTCCCCTTTATCATCAACCAGTGGACGGATATTGAATTTCCCTCCCGATGGGCAGGAGAGATCCAGGCGGTCCGTCGGGAGGTAAGGAGCGAGATCCTTGATTTCGAGTTGCGAGACAACCGGTGGATAAGGACGGGAGGGATCGAGGTTCAATTCGCGGACCAAGGCCTGCTTGGCATTGAAGATCCGTTCCAGATTATCATTACAGAGCCGTCCCTGCTCCTCCCGGTAGCCACGTCCCAGAATTGGCCAGTAGAGGGCAATACCAATCCCTAGGAGGGTCAGGATCCACACCCCTCCCAGGACAGCCACCCATATGCGCTTCGAGGATCTAGGTTCCATAAGAAAAGACACACAGACTATACCGCAAGGCGGTTCTCACGTAACCAGAGTTCGAGCATTAGGACTGCCCAAAGTTGCCGTCCCAGTTTCACCACCCCAGCGCGGTTGGCCTCGAAGATTTGACGCAGCCGGGAGGTCTGGAACAACGGACTGGCCTGAGAACCTGAACTGAGGACCGTACCTTGGAAAAGAAAGGCCAAGTCTCGTGCCAGCCAGCGGTCTAGAGGTGGTTGAGAAGGGCTGGCCTTCAGGGCGAGTAAAGACTGTGGAACCGTATAAGGGCCCGCCTGAAGCGACTTGCGCAACAGCCAGTGTGACCAGTGTCCGCTGGTTTTGAGATTCCCTGGTAGACGCGACATCCACTCAAACAGAACTGGATCCAGCCAAGGAAAACGGATATCCAGGGAATGTACGGCAGCCATGGTCTGCAGTGGACGTAAATGAGCGAAAGGAAGGTGACAGCGTACCCTGAGCTCCTGGAGATGTGCGCGATCCTCGGATCTCTTGGCTTCCGGGCCAAGGAGCGGAAGTGACTCCAACCCGGTTTCCGGGGCCAACACCCCATTCCAAAAATTCCTCTGAGGACTGGAGACAGTGGGAGGAATCACCTCCCAGACCTCATCGGAACCGAGGTTCGCAAGCCAGGGGATACAGGTCTCCCCAGCTTGCCTGATAGCCGCAAAGGTGTTCCAGATGGAGGGATTGGAACAAGGTTCGCTCAAGGTTTGGACCATCAAAGGAAGATCCTCTTGGCAGGGGGGAGGAAGGTGACACTCCTGGTATTCGAGAGGAAGCGAGGCGGCGGTCCCACGGATCATCTGAACCACCTGGGGATTACTTCCCTCGCCGTGGAGGAAGCGGGTCAGACAATTCACTCCGCCCAACAAGGAGGCCTCATAGCTCAAGAAGACCGAGGCAGGATCAGCGGAGAGAAAGAGAACATTCCGGTTTCCATGTTCCAGGTACAGCGGGAGTGTCTCGCGGAAGACTTGTTGGAAATCGGGGATTGCTTTGCGGAGAGAGAGGGTTCGCTGGGGTTGGAAACGCGGGGTCCACCAGACATCGACAGACGGCTCAGATCCAGCCTTCCAGATCAACCGGCCAGCGGGAGGGAGCGAATAAACTGACTGACACATCGTACGGGGAGCGGTGATGTAACCGCTTTCAAGAAAGCTCCTCGCCCCTTGGAGATCCACCCGCCAGGCGCTGTCCTGAAGACATCTACGGAGCGAGGAGGGAACTACCAGAGCGGGCTCTTCCCTGCCCCACTCCAACATCATCCCACGCAGCGCGGGAAGGACCGAGGCAAACGCGACCCAATGTTTATCTCCAAGCCAATAAAGACTCTTCGCTCCCAGATGATCCACCGAGAGACGCAGAGTGTGTTCAATTCCATCCCACACCGCGCTGGAGAAGGTCCCACGTAACCCGAGTTCCCAGTCGCCCTGAGGTCCCTCTCCCAGATGAGCCATGAGCCCTGCCCCACCCGCCTCGGGCACGACATGACCCACCCGCACCAGACGATGTCGGACCTCCGCTTGATTAAGAACCTTTCCTTCACAAACCGTGTGAATACGTCCGGATTCATTCACCGCCAAAGAGCCCACGGCTTGGGTATCATCCAGTGCCGGACAACATACTCCCAGCAGGCAGGATTGGGTTCGCCACAGACTGACTCGCTCCTTCCCATTGGGAGAAAGGAGTTGCGCGGCCATTTTCCCGACTCCGGGAGGGATCTCAATCGGTTCCGCAAGGAACAGCCCGAAGATGCCAGCCATAGCGCCTGCTCAGGGCTGCTCTTCGCCAATTTTCGGAGCCGTCTTGCGCGTAGCCCGCTTGGCCACAGCCTTGGTGGTCTTCTTGGCTGTAGTTTTTACCGCTTTCTTGGATGTGGACTTCGTGGACTTCCTGGCGGTTGCGCGGGCGGGTTTCTCTTCCCCATCGGCCCCTTGCTTGGGAGCGCGTGGGAGAAACTCAAATCCGTGACGCCCATTCTCTTTACGGTAAATAATCGCCGGGAATGGGCGGTTCCGTTTGGAGATGAAACCCTCGAGTGGTCCAACCCGGCCTGCCTCGAGATAAGTCCGTGCCTCATCCACCGTGATGGTACGCTTGCAGATTTGTTTGGGGAGTTGAAAAGCGCAGCAGGAATCCGAGGGCTTGGTGGCTCCTCCCTCCAGGACCTGACGGCAAACATAACGCAAGTTGGTTTCAATCACCTCACAGCCATGCCCTCCAGGGCAAGTTCCGATGGATTCTCCCGCCACCTCCTCCTCGGCTTCACCGAGGGTGTCCGCACCTGTGACTTTCACCTGGTTTTTATCATCCAAAGCCAGAACCGCTTGGAATTCCTGCCCCTGGAGGTTGAGGAAGCCAGGAATCGAAGCTGTCTTCCGTTGGACTAGGAGACGTCCAGCGGTTTTACGGTCAATGTAACGGCCTGAGATTTCCTTCCAGATCACGAACCGGGTTTCCGCTGGGCAACCGGGATGCGGACATTTGGTTTCTCCGTTGGACTCACCATCTTGGCAACGGTAACCCCAGAAAAATTCCACCACGGGGACAGAGGAATCGAAGGGACATTGGCCCACCGGGGGTTCATGCTTGTAGAGCTCGTCATACTCAAAGGCCTTGATCTTATCGACCACATCCACAGTGTAGGCGGTGATCCCTTTCATGAAATCAGCACGTCCCATTTGTCCGTGCTCAACCTCATACAGGTGCTTTTCCCATTCGCCGGTGAGTTCGGCCGAGGCCAATCCCGATGAATCGATGCGATGCAGAAAGTCAATGAGGCGGATACCCTTGGAGACTGGTTTGAGTCCCTCACGCAAGCGTACAATGTAACCCTTGGAGATTAGATTCTCGATAACGTCGGCGCGAGTGGCGGGAGTTCCCAGGCCCTTATCCTTCATGGCCTCGGAGAGCTCCTCATCCTCGAGTTCCTTGCCCGCACGCTCCATCATCCCAAGCAAGCGGCCTTCCGTGATCCGTCCAGGGGGACGGGTGACATCCTCATTGAGGGTGTAATCCAGAGCCCTGACTGGGACATCCCGGGCTTGATCCTGACCGGGAATGAGCGGAGGGAGTTTCTCCTCACCGTTCTCATCCGATCCATAGACCTCACGCCAGCCAGGAACTTGTAGGGTCCGGCTCCGGACACGGAAGTTTTCATTTTCGACAACCGTGAAGCGTTCCACCTTATTCCAGACAGCGGGTGGGTAGAAGGCCGAGAGGAAACGGCGCATGACCAGGTCGAAAATTCTAAAATCATCGCCCTCCAAATGGTCAGGTACCTTGCCGGTGGGGATGATGGCGAAGTGGTCGCTGATCTTCTTGTCATCGAAGACCCGGTCCTGGTTGAGCAGTCCCTGGCCAAGCAACTTACGGGCATAGGCGCCATAGGCGTGAACCGGGGAGAAGACCTCAAGGACGGTGTGAACATGGCCACGGTAATCCTCGGGCAGGTGTTTGGAGTCAGTGCGCGGGTAGGTTAAAACTTTGTGAGCCTCATAAAGTCTCTGGGCGGCCTGGAGTGTCCGGCGGGCTGAGAAGCTGAAACGGCGGTTGGCCTCGCGTTGAAGGGAGGTCAGATCGAAGAGCAAGGGGGCCGACTCACGCTCCGGTTTCCGGGTTTCGCTAGCCAAACTCGGTTTGCCTTTGATGGCATCCAGGATAGCTTCGGCGCGCGTTTGATCGAGAATCCGGTCATCACGTTCGCCACTCTCCGAGTCACCCTTCCAGTTGGGATCAAACCAGATGGACTGGTAGGAGTGATCAGAAGACTGGAAGGTACCCACAATCTGCCAATAGGACCTCGGCTCGAACTCGAGAATCCGCATCTCATGATCGACCAGGATGGCGAGAGTGGGAGTCTGAACCCTTCCCGCGGACCAGACACCGATGGTCTTGCGGGTCTGGAGACGTTTGGTGACCGCGCGGGTGGCGTTCATTCCCACCAGCCAATCGGCCTCGGAACGGCACCAGGCAGCTGCGGCCAGCCCCTCGTACTTGACGCCGGGTTGGAGATGGGAGAACCCCTCGCGGATGGACTCCGGGGTCATCGACTGGAGCCACAGACGTTGGATCGGCTTGTCCGTGCCGGTGAACTCGACAATCTCGCGGAAGATGAGCTCACCCTCGCGCCCCGCATCACAGGCGTTCACAATGCCAGTCACATCCGGGCGCTTGAAGAGCTTCCCCATCATATCGAGACGGCCCTTCATGCCCTCGAGGGGTTTGAGCTCGAACTTCTCCGGCAGGATTGGGAGGCTCTGCAGAGTCCAGCGTTTGTACTGGGGGTCGATCTCTTCCGGGGCGGGCAGTCCTACGATGTGGCCGACCGCCGAAGTCACCACATAACGCTCGCTCTCGTAATAGCCTTCATGTTTCTTGAAGCCACCCAAGACCGTCATGATGTCCTGGGCAACACTGTCTTTCTCGGTAATAACCGCCAACTTCGCCATCGAACACATCTCCAGCAGGGGAGGATACTTCGGAGGACTCGGTGACCTGGTGTCAGAGCCGCGTACCCATGAACTTCTCGTTCACCCATCGGGCACACGTTTCTTGATACTGGAATATCGGCGGTTTGTCCACAGGTGAGGAAAGAGTGGACTATAAAACTGGGTGGAAACGTGGTTCTGGAGGGATTGGTATGAAAAACTTGGTCTTAACGGATGAATCAGATCTGGTGAGAAAAGGCATGGATATCCTTGTCAAAGAGCTCGGACCAGTGGAATCAGCCCATTTTATCTGCCTTTTCAAGGGGAAACGGACCGATTCAGTCAAGCGGCATCGCGCTTGGCAAAAAAGTGTAGACAAAGAAAAGTTTTTTGATGAGGTGTTCGGAGAGAAGTCGGAGAGATTCGAAAAAGAATCCCAAAGGAAACCCCGGAGACGTGCAATACCCCCTCCTCAATCCTGTTTTTGAAGACTGTCATCTCCCCCTCTTGACTCTCCCCTTGCTGGAGGGCTTAGCCTACCCAAGATACAAATCGCTGATCAATACACACCAGACCACGCTCAGGGGAACTTAAGTGTTCACGATAGGAGAGTTTTCAAAGATCACAAGGCTATCGATCAAGACACTCCGTTTTTATCACGAAGAGGGGATTCTCGATCCCTCGCATGTGGATCAGGGAACCGGATATCGTTACTACGATAGACGGAAAGTTGACGAAGCACTCTCCATCATCCGGTTACGTGACCTTGGGATGAGTCTGGAGGATATCCACACAATCCTGGAAAACTACGATGATGAATCGGACATTCTGCTTTTCCTGGAGCGGCAAAGGGAGGCGTTACTCGGAAAGATTCAAGAATCAAGGAAGATCATCCAAACATTGGAACAAGTCATCACCAAGGAAAAGGAGGCTCAACGGACCATGCAGGACTCAACCTTTGAAGTAGAAGAAAAGACTCTGCCAGGCCTGCTTATCGCAGGCATTCGAATGAAGGGGAAATACAGTGATTGTGGCAAGGGATTCAGCACCCTGGGGAAGCACTTTGGCCGGTTCATCAACGGCAAACCGTTCTGTCTCTACTATGATGAGGAATACCGTGCGGATGACGCCGACTTCGAAGCCTGTTTTCCCATCCGTCAAGGCCAGGAGGTGGAGGGGATTTCAGTACGCGAGTTGGCCGGTACCCGTTGTATTTCACTCATTCACCTTGGCCCCTATGAAGAACTGGGACGGTCATATACACGTCTTCTGGAATACACCAAACAGCATCAGTACAAAATCATTCCTCCCACACGGGAAATATACATTAAGGGTCCCGGAATGATTTTGAGAGGTAATCCCAAAAAGTATTTGACGGAGATTCAGCTACCGGTTGAAGTTTGAAAAGGTGCTCTTGGGAGTCATTCGCACCGGTTTCTGGTTCCCCTATAGGGGTAAAATGGGGCGTAATCGCTGAAACGAGATTCCTTTCTCGTTCCTGGGGGAAAGGAATCCCCAGTAATCTGGGAGCGAGAAGGGATTCTCGTTCCAGCGCACCATTTTTTTGAAGTAGTCAATTCCCCCCTGGTGGCCTTCCGGCCAGCAGGGGGGGATTATTTGGCTCGATTAGATGAACAGTGGGGCCAGAACCAGGGTCACGGTCGACAGCAATTTGATGAGCACATGCAGCGACGGACCAGCGGTGTCCTTGCAAGGATCACCGACTGTATCGCCCACGACCGCCGCTTTATGCGTGTCGGAACCCTTACCGCCTAGTTTACCGGTCTCGATGTACTTCTTGGCGTTATCCCACGCACCACCACCATTGTTAAGGAAGAGCGCCATGAGGATACCCACAATGGTGCCGACCATCAGCAACGAGGCCACCGCCTCGGCGCCGAGTCCCGGCTTGCCAATGTAGTTGGCGAGAAGGCGGAACAGAACACCAACAACAACCGGCATCAGAGTCGCGAGCAGACCGGGCATGATCATTTCTTTGAGCGCGCCCTTGGTCACGATATCGACGCAACGGCCATAATCGGGTTCCTCGGTTCCCTTGAGGATGCCCGGCTTCTCTTTAAACTGAGCGCGGACATCATTGATGACATAGTACGCCGCGTGGCCAACCGCACGGATCGCCAGAGCCGAGAAGAGGAAGACGAGCATACCACCAAGCATGGCGCCGACAAAAACTTCCGGCTTGGCGATATCCACACTGGTCAGGTTGCAGCCATAGTTCTTGACTTCATCCAGGTAAGCGCTGAAGAGCAGGAAGGCGGCCAGAGCGGCGGAACCAACCGCATATCCCTTGGTGAGAGCCTTCGTCGTATTGCCGACTGCATCCAGCCGGTCGGACTTGTCACGAACCTCTTTCGGCTGGTGGCTCATCTCAACAATACCACCGGCATTGTCAGCGATGGGCCCGAAGGTATCCATGGCCAGGATGTAAGCGGCGGTGGAGAGCATACCCATGGTGGCCACGGCGGTGCCAAAGAGACCGGCATGGGGGAATCCGGAGAAAGATCCGAGGTAGTAGGAACCCAGGATTGCCACACTGATGACCAAAATCGGCAACGTGACGCACTCCATACCGACCCCAAGACCCGCGATGATGTTGGTGGCGGGACCGGTCTGACTGGCCTCGGCAATCGAGCGGGTGGGACGATAGTTGTATTCAGTGTAGTACTGGGTAATCCAGACATAGAGCACGGAGGTGATAACACCGATGATTCCGCATCCCAGGAAGTACAACCACGCATGCGGCGCACTCTTGTGATTAAGAAGCAACCAGCTCGAGAGCGCGAATCCCAGCATGGCGATAACCACCGTAACCAAATAACCACGGTTCAGTGATTTCATGGGGTCCTCATCACCCTTAACCTCGACCGAGTAGATCCCGATCACGGAGGCAATGATACCAAGAGCACGAGAAACCAACGGGAAGAGCATCACACCCAGGATCCAAGAAGGATCCGTATCTGGATTGGCGGTCACGACGGCACTCGCCATGGTCGCACCGAGAATCATGGCGCCGATGTTTTCAGCGGCAGTGGATTCGAAGAGGTCAGCACCACGGCCGGCGCAGTCACCGACGTTATCGCCGACGAGGTCAGCCACGACGGCTGGGTTGCGGGGGTCATCCTCAGGGATGCCTGCTTCAACCTTTCCAACCAGGTCCGCCCCCACGTCGGCGGCCTTGGTGTAGATACCACCACCCAGCTGCGCGAATAGGGCCACGAAGGAAGCGCCAAAGCCATAACCCACGATCAAAAGAGGAATTTTTGTGGGTTCGATGTCGGTGGTGAACTTCACCAGGGCATACAATCCGCCCACGCCGAGAAGACTCATGGCAACCACCATCAGGCCTGACACAGCGCCACCACGGAGAGCCACTTGCAAGGCATCATTTACGCTTGTGATCGCACCCGCCGCAGTCCGGATATTGGCACGGATGCTGACCCACATGCCGACATAGCCGGCCACGAGGGAGCAAATCGCACCCAGGACGAACGAAAGGGTAATCCAGAAGGCTAAAATTTGACGGTTGGCAACCGGGTCAAACTCATGATGCGCACGGACCACACCGTAGCCCAGGTAAAGCACCGCGGCTAAGACGGCCGCCAGGACTCCGATGGTAAAAAATTGACGATGAAGAAAAGCCTCCGCCCCCTGTTTAATGGCGTTGGAAATCTTCTGCATCGCCTCAGTCCCAGTATCCCGTGCCAACACCCACTGGGCTAAACGATAAGCGATCACCAATCCAAAAGCACTGATGACCAGAACTACACCTAACAACGCTATTTCCATAATCCTCACTCGCTCCTTTCTTTATACACTCAATAAGGATTGGATTAGACCGCTCGGATAAGCGGCTGTTTTCGTGAAAATAACAAAAAAAGCCCCTCAGCTTCTCGTTCAATCTTCCCCGGAGGTTTTCCGGTTGACTTCATTCATGGCAATCTCGAAGCCCCTTGCCAAGAGGGTTTCAACTCCCTCCACCGCCCGGTCCAGAACCGCCTTAACCACGGGAACTTCGGAGTCTTCAAAGGGTCCGAGCACATAATCCACCCCTGTCCAATCCGGGGGGCGCGGTCCGATTCCCAAACGGAGCCTGCCAAAATCAGTGGAGCCCAAATCATTAACGACCGAGGCCACTCCATTGTGGCTACCCGGGCCGCCCTGGCGCCTCATTTTCACGGAACCCAGTGGCAGGTCCAGATCGTCATGCGCTACGATCAGATCATCGGCTGCCGCATTAAAATGCCGAAGCAGCTCCGTGATAGCTTTGCCTGAGCGGTTCATATAGGTGAGCGGTTTGATCAGAACCAATTTCTGACGCTGCCGGTTCACCTCTTGATAAACAGCGTGTGGGGTTGTTTGTGACAACCCCACACCCCACTTTTTACAGAGACGGTCTATGAGGAGAAAACCGTAGTTATGGCGTGTCTCCTCATATTCTCGCCCCGGGTTTCCCAAGCCGGCGATGATCCACACGATGATCTACGCCATTGGTCTCCCGGATCAGCTTTCCTTCTTTTCTTCGGTGGCGGCTCCTTCAGCAGCCGGTGCCTCGGCTCCCGCGGCAGCGCCGCCCTCAGCAGTGACGGCACGTGGCGCATGAACACCCGCGACCACCCGGTCACTCGGAGTGATAATGGTGAAGGCCATACCCTCGACCATCAGATTACTGACATGCACCGACTGGCCCATGGCCAAACTGGACACATCCACATTCACGCGCTCTGGAATCTCGGTGGGAATCGCTTCGATATCGATCTCACGCAGAACCTGCTGGAGGACACCGCCCTGACGGACGCCCACCGGCAGACCGGTCACATGGACCGGGACTGTAGTGTGGATCGGCTTGGTGGCATCCACGCGCCAGAAGTCCGCGTGTTCGATGATCTGCGAAACTGGATTGACATCCAGATCCTGGAGAAAGGCCAGCGACCGGTCACCACCCTGTCCCTTGTCCTCGACTGTGAGATCGACCAGAAGGTGATGGCCTTCGTGTCCCTGCATGGCCATGGCGAGATCACGCCGGGGAAGAGTAATCGAGATGGGCGGCTTATCGCCCCCGTAGAGAATCGCGGGGATGAGGCCCTGCGCGCGAAGTTTACGCGCGGCTCCCTTGCCAGTCTCATGACGTGGCACGGCTTGTAGGTCAACTTTCTGCATGAAAAAAACTCCTTCCTGTCCGGAGTCCAATCTTCCGAGTGGTCTGATTCAACTGGAAGATTAGACTCCGGACAGCACGATTGTCCCTTAATCCGTCGACTGACTCAACGGTTTTCCCCCGGCCTCCGTTCACAACCCGGTGGACCAGTTCAAAGCTCTTCCATCTTGAGAAACAGTGAACTCACCGTGGTCTCGTGGTGAATACGGTCGATCGCTTCGGCGAGCAAATGGCCCACATCAACGACCTCGAATTTACCAAGTCTCTCCGGGTCAGGAAAGGGGATTGTATCGGTAACGAAGACTTTTTTGAATGGGGCCGCCTCGATTTTCTCGATGGCATCCCCAGAGAGCACTCCATGTGTGGCGCAGGCATACACATCCTCCGCGCCCTGACGCTGGAGTGCATAGGCAGCCTGACAGATGGTTCCCGCCGTGTCGATCATATCATCCACTAGTAAAACCGTGCGTCCGGCCACATCTCCAATGATGTTCATCACTTCCGCTTCGTTCTCTCGTGGACGGCGTTTGTCAATGATGGCCAGGGGGGTATGCAGGATACGGGCGATGCCACGCGCACGCTTCACACTCCCCAAATCGGGTGAAACCACGGTCAGGTTTGTTAAGTTGAGTGTCTTGACACGCTCCACGAGAACAGGAGAGGCATACAAGTTGTCGACCGGGATATCGAAGAAGCCCTGGATCTGACCAGCGTGGAGATCCATGGTAAGGACACGGTCAGCGCCAGCTACGGTGAGAAGGTTGGCGACCAGCTTGGCGGTGATCGACACGCGGGGCCGGTGTTTGCGGTCCTGACGGCCATACCCATAGTAGGGGAGAACAGCGGTCACACGGCTGGCGGAGGCCCGCTTGGCCGCGTCGATCATGATCAGAAGTTCCATCAAACGGGAGTTGACCGGCTCCGAGGTGGATTGCATCAGGAAGCAATCGGTACCACGTACATTCTCTTCATAGGCGACATAAATCTCACCATCGCGGAAACGCTTGATGGTGATAGCGCCGACGGGAATCCCCAGGCTCTTGGCGATCGACTCCGCCAGCGCGGGGTTGGATGTTCCACTAAAGATTTTCATCGATCCCTTCTTCATGTGTGAGCCCCCCTGTCGCGCAGTGTCGCGAAAGGCCCCACTGTCTCTCCGGCGTTCACCCGGGCATTTTCAATAAACGAGGCATTGACTACCGCACCATCCTCAATCACCGCAGAGACAATCTGAGCGCTAGGGCCGATCCGGCAGTTTCTTCCAATGTGGGTTTTCCCCGTAATCATGGTTCCCGGATAGAGGATGGTGTCTTTTCCGATCTCGACTTCTTCATCCACATAACACGATTCTGGATCGAGGATCGTGATCCCAGACATCATGTGGCGGATCAAGATGCGTTCACGCAAAATCTTCTCGGCCTCGGCCAACTGGACCCGGGTGTTGACACCGATCGCCTCGGTGTATTCGTCCGTGATGACCGCCTCGACACGGCAGCCTTGTTCCACCAGGATACGGATACAGTCGGTCAGGTAATATTCATTCTGGACATTTTGTGGAGTGATCTTCTCGAGCGCGCCAAAGAGGGCATCCGAATCAAAACAATACGAACCTGTGTTGATCTCATGGATCGCACGCTCGTAGCGGTTAGCATCTTTCTCCTCGACAATCCCTTGGAGCCGGTTGTCCTCGTAGCGGAGGATTCGACCATAGCCCCGTGGTTCGGGCATTTCGGCAGTCAAGATGGTGGCGGCCGCATCCTGGTGACGGTGCCAGTCGACCAGGTTACGCAAGGTTTCGACAGTCAGCAGCGGGGTATCGCCCGCGAGGATCAGGATATCGCCCTTGTAGCCCGCGAAGGCCTCACGGGTCATGCGGACCGCGTGACCGGTTCCCTTGCGTTCGGTCTGTTCGACAAAAACCACATCATCCCGGTTATTGAAGGCTTCGCGGACCTGACCGCCCTCATAACCGATCACTACCACATGCCGGACCGCCTCGGCTTCCCCCGCTACCCGTAAGACATAATGGAGCATGGGATGCCCACAGACCTCATGGAGTACCTTTGGCCGGTTGGACCTCAGACGGGTTCCATCTCCGGCCGCCAGAATGACCGAGTTCAGTTGTTTCACGGGATCCACCTTCGTTGTCTCGTGTATTCGCGGACCACAGGGAGACACGCACCCTCGAACCTGGCCCTGTAGCAGCATCGTGATCCCGCAATCACGCGGGATATTCATGAATCTGTTCGATTTGGGGGTAATCCAGGTGCAGGCGAGATGATGGCCCAGCGGTTACGGGGTTGTCAAGTTGAGGGGAGGAAGAGTTCGGGATAGAACATACTCGTCCTCATTTCACTGTCCGCCATATATGAGATTTATCTGGAAGAAAACCTTGTTGAATCGTGGAGATATTGGAAGGAATGGAGGAACACGGAATACACCCTCAGTTTCCACGTCATTCCTTACATTCCTTTTCCTCCACGATTCAACAACCAGAGTCTTCTCATTCCGGATCTATACATCACCCCTTTAGTTCTCCACTTCCCTCCCCCACAACTCCTCTAGAATCAGTAAATCCTTTGAATCCACCCGCCCATCCTCATTGATATCCGCTTTGGGATTCATGGTGGGAGTGGGGACTGGAGTTGCGGTTATGGTTGGTGTGGCTGTCGGTGTGGGTGTGGGAGTCGGGGGCTGATATTCATAGCACCCCATGTCGGCGGAATTAATCCCCTCATGCCCCACACCAGGGATGTCAACGGTCCGTGAGGCTCCCAATACGTCAGTGGCCAGATTTGTCTTGGTTCCAGCGTCGATACAGGGGGAACTGGGTAAGAGCTGATAGGGGTACTCATCGGAACTGGAGGTGGAGGAAAATTTTGGATCGGCTGAGATGTTGCCGAGACCGGAGACAAGGGAGGGGACATAGTTGGTGTAGGTGTAATTATCTAAACCATAGCCTTTCGTGGGATCGGCAATGATACTATTTGAAATGGTAATTTTTGGAGGTGGTGCATCCGTTGCAAAACAACTCGAAAATATGGAATATATCTCATAGGTATTCGACGGAGTGGCAACGGAATTATTAGCTATTGTGCAATTTGATAAAGTAACGGTAGTGTCGTTAATATACCTTGCCATATTTATAATATATATTCCTCCACCATAAATGGGATCTGTGTAATCGAGAGGATGAGTCATTACATTGCTGTGGAGTAGACAATTTGTTAATACGCATGTTGTTGAAATACAGAGGACACCTCCTCCATCATATGGACAACTATTGTTATATATCTCACAATTTTGGATTAAAGTCGCTTTTTTATTAAGATTTCCACCAATTGTAAGACCACTATTACCTCCTTGATTCTTCCTGATTTTACATGATGTAATTATCATTTCGCTACGATCACAATAAATTCCACCCGAAGAATTATTTTCCACAATACAATTCCGTATTATACAATCCGATTTTCCACAATATACTCCTCTTCCAGTCTGCAAAATCCCCCCCGTTATTATGAATCCATCAATAACTATTCCTGTCTGGTGAGATATTGAAACCACAAAATCCTCTATACCATTTGCATCAATTGTGGAGATATGCTCATTCCAGTTCCTCAAATCAACTTCGCTGTCAGACTCTGTTCCATAAAAACCGCCATAGAGTGCTAAACCAGACTTTAAAGTGAGTATCTCATTATAGGTTCCTTCTTTCACCCATATTTGGTTTCCACTTACTGCTGAAACAATAGCCGAACTGATTGATTGGAATGCTGTCGCCCAGGTGAGACCATCTGTTCCATCTCCATCTTTGGCCACATGGAGAATGGTGGCATTACAGGGAATCTGGTGAAACAAAAAGAATCCAAACAGGATGGCCAAGAGCCGGAGGGGGGTGGGAAGTGGCTGGGACATGGATGCCTCCACCGATGCAGGATGTGAGGATATAAGGCGAAGAGAGATGATATATTGTTAGCCGGATACAAGACAATGGGGAGTCTAAATCCCTGTCTTCTGCCGCCATTGAACCTCCTGGATGCGTCCATCGACCAGTTCGCTGTAGGGGCTGGCGGGGTAGTCCTTGGCCAGGCGGGCATAGGTATCAGCGGCTTGCTGGAACTGCTTCTCGAAGCGTTGGGACTCCGCCAGAAGATAGAGAGCTCGCGCGGCCTGGTCACGCGGAAGCTCGGCGAGATTGACCAGAGATAACTTGTTTGCCGCGCGCTTGAAATTCTTCAAATTAAAGTAAGACTCCCCTAAGAAGAGCTGTGCCAGGGCCAGGGGACGCTGTCCCTGAGCGGAGTTACAGAAGTACTCCAGGTCGCGTGTAGCTCGTTCGTAGTCTCCCATCAGGAAATGGATTTTCCCTAACAGGTACAAGGGTGTGTCCTCGGAGGGATAGGCCTTACGCAACTGGTCGGCCTGATCCAGGGCTTGGGTTAAAAGAACCGTGCGGTTCTCTTGGGGGGCCAGGTTGTATTCGGTAAGGAAACTCTCACAGACAAAGTAACGCGCTAGGCGGGAGGACTGGGATTGGGGATCCGCATCGATGACACGCTGCATTTCACGGCGGCCCTCATCGTAATCGAAGCGTGAAATCAGGGTTCTTCCAAGAGACAAGCGGATTTTTCCTTCTGTATCCTGGTTCGGGAAACGGGTCAGGTAGTTGCGGTATTCCTCTATGGCCTGATCATAAAGGCCTTGCGCGTAATAGGCCTCAGCGAGCAACCTCCAGGAGGCCAGACCCTCGGGGGTTTCCTCATAATCCAAGAGGTGCAATAAGGTCTTAATGGTATCCGCCGCGCGCAGGTAATCTTTCAACAAGAATTGGCAGTGGCCGAGCCGGAAATAGGAATCACGGAAAGCTTTGTCATCCACGAAACGGGTCTGGCCAAACTGATCCACCACTTCCCGGAAAAGCTGCTCGGCCTCGGCATATTCACCCAGCTGGAAGAGGGCCGAGCCAAGACGGTGACGGACCCGGTAGGAATACACACTATCGGGGAACTGGTCGAGGATGTGGCGGTAAGAGCGGGCCGCGTCGCGGTAGTCCTGGTTGACCTGAAAGAGATAGTTGGTGCGGCGCATCATCGCCAACAGCGAGTCTTCTCCACGGATTCCAAAATGCTCATTGCGGGAAAGCGCCCCCTGATAGGCATTGTCCATCTTCTCGAAGTAGGTGCTCTCGCTCCCCTCGGCCTTGCCCGGAATCAGGACACCCAGTTGGTAGTAGGCATGACCCCGCAGATAGAGAGCTTCGGTCAGGTCTTGTTCATTGAGAGGGGAGTTTTCCTTGTTTCGGACCAGTTCCAGGACTTCATAGAGGTCAGCTTCGGGGGAGGCCCCCTTACCGGTCTCCGCGCGGGCTAGGAGAGAACGCGCCAACCCCGCAATTACCGCGAATGGCGGAGTAATATCCTCCATTGGCTCCGAGGTAGCGCTAAGGATAACCCGGTAAAGGGCAATACTCTCATCCGCCTTTCCCAACTCGCGTAGGAGTCTTCCAATATGCAGCTTCACATCCAAGGGATCGATGCCGGTTCTGCCCACAGCCAACCCCTTGCTTTCGATCTGACGCATAGACTCAAGGGACTTCTCAAGATTCTCTTCACGAATCCCCAGCTCAAGACCGGCTAGCTCCTCCCAAAGTAAAGAGAGACGATAGCGGGTGATATCGGTCCATTGGCTCTCTGGAGAGGCCTCGAGAGCGATCTCATTCGACAAGGCCAAGGCACGCAACGTGGCTGAACCAGAGTCTTCACCCTCCTCGTCATGGTAGAGGGCATCCGCCAGCCGGTAGAGAGTTCTTTGACGTAGTGATTCGGGGGGAGTGGCATCGAGAATGCTTGAGAACTTCTCCGCGGCGGCTGCCCATTTCTTTTCTCCAGCGTGAACATCTCCCAGGAAGTAGAGTCCCTTCAAACGGTAGTCCCGATCAACCTCGGACCATTCGCCAGTATCTTCTCCCAGCATCTTCGATTGGGTTCTCAGTCCCTGATTCATCTCATTCACCGCGCCATTCATATTGCCAATGGTCCGGTTAATCACCGCCTTGTGCCGGTATGATTCGAGTACGAAGGGGCTCTTGGGGTAGCGGTCAACCACCTTGGAAAAAGCTTCCAAAGCAGACTCATACCGGTTGCTATGTACGAGGGTCAGACCCTCCTCAAAGAAACGTTTATCGCCCCCCGGCCCATAATTGACGCCCCGGGTGAATAACGAAGCAGCGATCAGGCCAGAAGCCACCATGCAGGCGCCCACCAGCGCCATTTTCTGCTTGAGATTGAGATGGATAGAGGGAATGAAACGACGCAGACGGACGAGAAGGGGAATTTTTTTCACGGTGGGAACCGTGTTTAGGTCGGGTAATCCCTCCGCCAGGTTATCCACCAATGCCTGCAACCGTATCGAACTGAGCTCCTCGGGGGGCGCCGTAAGAGAGAATTCAGAGAGATCTTCTTCCTCTACCTCCTCCTCTTCCTCCAGTGCGAGCAAAGGCTCCACTATCTCCGGTTCCTGGTTCAGGTCCGGGAGCAGTTCCTCGAAGATCTCGACTGGGCCAGATCCCAGATCTCCCTGGATCTGCTCGATCTGTTCGAGCGAAGCCATGAGGAGATCTTGAGGCAATCCAGGTTTGGGTTCCTCCGAGACCTCTTCCTCAAGTGGAGGAAACGCAAGTGGCCCGGAGACCTCTGTTGATTCTACAGAGACTTCACTGACCCGCATGGTTTCCGGGGGTACGGGCAAGGCTTCTTCATCACCGGATTCACCTTCGGCGGGAAGATACTCGTCCATGGATTCCAGGAGGTCTGTGAGCTCCTGACCGGTTTCTTCTGTCCCTTCCTCCAATGGCATGTCCAGCGGAATTTCTTCCTCAGGAGCCAGGGCGGGAGGGAGGACTGCCATCTGGTCTATGGGAGAAGCCGGCGCTACTTCATGTGAAAGGGACTCCTCCGCTTCCCGGATGTCTCTCCGCTTCCCGCGCAACCGCCCCAGGAAGCCTCGTAGACGAGGAAACCAGCCTCTTTTTTCAGGATCCGTGGTGAATTGGTGGATGAGAAATTCAGCGACCTCGACGGGGAGTTCCTCATCGAGCGCAAACTCTCCCAGGCCCGAATCGGAGAGCTCCTTGTGGAGGGCCTCGACCCGGACCTGCAGCTCGCTGGATAGGTCAATCAGGCAAGCCATGGTTCACTCCGGCTCAGGGGATCTCGATCCCCGCCTGGCGGAACTCCGCCAGTTTGTTGCGTAAAGTCCGTACACTGATTCCCAGCAGCTCGACGGCGCGGGTCCGGTTGGCTCCACAATGCTTGAGCGTCTCCAGGATCAAGAGCCTCTCGGCTTCGTAGGTGGTCATCCCGACATGAATATCCAGGCCATCGCGGTGGGCGGGCAGGAGCAGTTCCTCGGGCAAGCACTCCGGTGTCAGGACACCATTCCGGCACAGGATCGAAGCCCGTTCGATGGCATTCTCCAGCTCCCGGATGTTGCCGGGCCAGTTGTAGCGCATCAGAATCTGGATTGTTTCCTGGGGGATCTCAGAAATGGGGTGGTTGTTCTCATCGCCATAGATCTTACAGAAGTGGTCCACCAGAAGGGGGATATCCTCCTTGCGGTCACGCAGGGGTGGGAAGGAGATTGAGACTACATTCAGGCGGTAGAAAAGGTCTTGGCGGAAGGAGCCCGACTTGATGGTTTCGGGCAGGTTCCGGTTGGTGGAGGCGAGGATGCGCACATCCACTGCAATGGGGGATGTACCCCCCACCTTGTCGATTTCCCCCTCTTGCAGAACACGCAGCAGCTTGGCTTGGAGGCGCGGAGACATCTCGCTGACCTCATCGAGAAAAAGGGTACCGCCATTGGCGAGCTCGAATTTGCCGATTTTACTGGAGACCGCGCCGGTGAATGAGCCTTTCTCATGGCCGAAGAGCTCGCTCTCCAGAAGTTCTTCAGAGATGGCGGCGCAGTTGACCGCTACAAAGCGCTTATCCGCGCGTGGACTATGCGCATGAAGGGCACGGGCGATGAGTTCCTTGCCAGTACCGCTCTCGCCAACGATCAGCACAGTGGAGCGGGAGGGAGCAACCTGTTCGATCAGATCGAAGGCCTTGAGCATGGCCGCGGACTTCCCGATGATTTGGTCGAGACGATCACGCTTCTGGACCTGGCGGCGGAGGGTGCGGACCTCCTCCTTGAGGTCGCGGACTGAGAGGGCTTTCTCGACTACGACCAGGACTTCCTCGACATCGAAGGGTTTGCGCAGGTAGTCAAAAGCCCCGAGTTTCATCGCCTCGACCGCCGTTTCCACGGTTCCATGGGCGGTCAGGACGATCACGATGGTCTCGTCTTTGCGGGCTTGGAGCTCCCGGAGTACCTCGAGTCCTCCGACCTCAGGCATCTTCAGGTCGCAAATCATGACATCGGGAGACCACTCAGCAATAGCAGCAAGGGCCTCACGTCCATTCGCGGCCTCACGGACCTCATATCTCTTTCCGAGAAGGCGCGAGAGCAGTGAACGGATCCCTGACTCATCATCAACAATTAAGACTCTCGCCATGCCAACACTCCTCAGTTCTCTTCTGGCACCGGAAAGAAGAGGGTAAAGGTAGCCCCCTTCCCCGGAGCGCTCTCAACCCGGATCACTCCGCCATGCTCCTCGATGATCCGGTGGCAGAGCGCGAGACCCAGACCGGTCCCCTCATCCTTTGTGGTGAAGAAGGGGTCGAAGATACTGTCCAGATGACGGCTCTCAATCCCCCTTCCATTATCCTTAACCGAAAGAACCGCCAAAAGGGTAAGGTGATCCTCCGGCCCCCAGATCTCCTCCCGGCAGCTGAGGTGGACCTCCAGTAGTTTGGGATCCTGCATGGCTTGACGGGCATTGATGATCAGGTTCAGAAGCACCTGTTTGATCCGGTCGCGGTCGAGGGGGAGTAACGGAACCTCCTCGATACTATAAAGAACTTCCACCTGTTCCGTTTGAAAGGCCTCGCACTGCTCATCCAAGACTTCTTTGACGAGTGAGGCCATGTCGGTCCGGTAGTCGCTGGGACGGATGGGGCGTGAGAGCTCCAAGAGGCTCTCGGTGAGCCGTGCAAGACGGTCGATCTCACGGATCAGGCGTGTGGAGCATTCCTCGCGGAAGGCTGGATCCTCATATTCAACCGGCAACAGTTGGAGAAATCCACGCATGGTAGCGAGGGGATTGCGCATTTCATGGGCTACGCCGGCGGCGAGTTCTCCGAGGGCGGTCAAACGATTCGCCCGGCGGACTTTTTCCTCTAGGAGACGCAATCGTGAGAGATCCTCGAAGACGAACAGTGCGCCCACCTGAGGAGAGGGGGTATGTCCCGACCCGGCGATGGGAACCGAGGTAAAGCGGACCAGGATGGTGCCACCTTCCTGTGTACGCAGACGGATCTCACCGGAGCGTGGGGGGGTTTCGAGTCCAGCCCCCACCGGTTTGACCCGGTGAACCTCCGAGTCGATCAGCTCATCAATATGACTGGGAGCCTCCGCTCCCCAACCGAGCAGAGCACGTGCGGCACGGTTAACCCGGGTCAGATTGCCACCGGCATCCATCACCACCAGGCCGGTCTGCATGGAATCGATCACCCGGTCGAGAAACTCCCGGACCTCCTCGGTTTCGCGCATCCGGTGCGCAAGTTCATGGTTCACCGCTTTCAGTTCTTTATTCTTTTTCTCGAGTTCCTTGAGCAGTGAGCGGACTTGTTCCTGGAGATGCTGATGAGCCGCGATGAGTTTATTGGTCGTCTCGGTGAAAATCTCGAAGTGACGCGCCAGGAGACGTGACTCCTCGGCGGTGAGATGGGGCATATCCTCGGGCCGGAATTCCAACACAGGATTCCGGATTCCCATGCGGTCCTGCACCGGAGGCTCAGGATCGTTTGTCATAGAACTTGGCTCTCCCGTAGGCATCCTGAGCGGCGCGCTGTTGGTAGCCCCGGTTGGCGGTACGTTTCTTTCGTATCTCCTTGAGCCTACGACTGATATCTTCGCCATGCTGGCGGAGTATTTCCTCGTTCTTTTTTTGAAGATCGAGGATCTGGGAAATCACTTTTTGGAGATCATCGACTTGTCCCTGAAGCCGTTCCCGCAGAGGACCGGAGGCCTGATCACGAACCTCCTGCCAGATCCGGTTCGCTTCATGGAGTTTCCTGTCGCAGATTTGGACTTGGGAGAGAATGGCTTGCTTGGCGACAATTCCTGCCGCGGTGCCCTCAATCTCTCCCTGCTCAATCAGAACCGCCTGTTCCCGTTCGAGGGTGAGTAACTGGTTGTAAAGGTCATGGGATTCGGCCAAGCGCTGGGAGAATGTCAGGGCGCATTCCTCCAGCGAGGGACCTGCCGGTTGGTTCATGAGTTCCCCCTCCAGAGTCATAATACTAGGTCTCCGAGGCTAGAAAGTCAATTCTTATCTCTTTCATTTTACTAGCTCTACTGTCTAGTGTTTAAGATGGGACATGAGTGTGCCGATTGACAGGAACTTCTTGGAGATTGAGCACCTCTTCATGACACTCTACGACGCCTTCAAAGGATGACAATGGATGATCCACGGACCGATTGTCTGTTGTGAGTAGAGGATAAGACTGGATTCCACTCTCTTAACTCGGAAAGCCTTGACATCCTATCGCAAAGTATGTTTACTCACCGGTAAGTTTAGACCTACCGGTAGGTTTATACCGGATGGTATACCAACAGGGAAGAAAGAATGACCACAAACGCCAGCATTGACTCCATCTCCAGTGAATCCACCCTCCAGAATGGAGACCTCAAAGCGCGGGAACGGTTACTACGCGCTGCAGTCGAGCTTTTTGCGCGCAAGGGTTATTCCGCTACCAGCGTGAATGAGATTGTGGCCGCCGCTGGGGTGACCAAACCGATTCTCTATTACTATTTCAACAACAAAGAGGGCATCTACATCGAGATCCTGGATGATGCTTATGGCAGCCTGGACCGGCTCCTCGATCAAACCGTGGCCTGGAAGGGGACTGCGATCGAGAAGATCCATCGATTAGTCGCCGAGAGTTACGACCTGTTCATCGAGAAGATGGATGCTGCCCGGGTGGTCTATATGGTGTATTACGGCCCATCCCAAGCCGCACCTGCTTATGACTACGACCGATACCGTGACCGGCACATGGAAGTGTTGCGCCGGTTTGTCGAGGAGGGTATTCAACGTGGTGAGTTAAGAGCGAAAAACTCATTGGATATTTCCATCGTGGTGACCGGTCTGCTCAGCGTGGCCATGGAAATGCAGCTGTGCCCAGGCGGTCCAAAATTGGATAGAGCTGATCTCGCGCGAACCCTAGAACTGGTGTTCGAGGGGATTGCGAAACAAAAGGCGAGTTGATCATGAAGAAACTGACCATTCCTATCATCGTCATTCTGGTTGGACTGGTCGCGGGAGCCTTTGCGTTATCCACACGGAAAGATACACCTTCGGCCGCGAAGGAATCCACCGCCCCGGTTCCGGTCCCGGTCGAGGTGACCACCGCGCAACGTGGCGAGGTATCCGAATGCATCGATGTGGTGGGATCGCTGTCTCCCAAGCGGGTAGCCGCGGTCCATTCAGAGTACCCTGGAATCATCGAGCAGGTGCTGGTCATGGACTGGGTGGAGGTGAAGGCGGGCGATGTGCTAGCCAAACTGGACACCCGCCAGGTGGAGGCCCAAGTGGCCCGGTGTGTGGCCGATGTGGAATCGGGCAATGCGGATATCCTCAAATGTGAGGCCGCGCTCCATCACGCTAGCCGTGAATATGCCCGGGTTACGACCTTGAATGATGCCAATGTCGTGCCGGAGCGTAGCCACGATGAGGCGGTCCGGGCACGGGACATGGCTCTGGCCGAACTGGCTGGCTGCAAAGCCAAGGTTCAGATGGCCGAACAGAGTCTGCGCGAAACACGGCTCCAGTTGGAAAAGTCCATGATCCGTTCTCCCATCGATGGCGTGGTGTCAGCGCGTAATGCCCAGGTGGGAGAACGGGTGAATGGCTCAGTATCGGAGACACCCCTGTTTGAGATTGTCGACAATCAGGTGCTGGATCTGATTATGTCAGTACCTTCCACCAGTGTGGCCAAGGTCCACGTGGACCAAGCTGTGGATTTCACCACGGATGTCTATCCAGATAAGGCCTTTACAGCTCAGATCAAGTTCATCAACCCACGCGCGGATGCAGTGACACGAGCGGTAAGCATCCTCGCGGAAGTTCAAAACGTATCGGGAGAGCTCAAGGACGGTCTCTTTGTGAAGGGCAAGATCGAAACCTCCCGCCGGCAAGAAGTATTGCTACTCCCGCATGTCTCGGTCCTCTCGGAGCCGACCCAGATTCCCACGCGTTATGTATTCATCGTGGCGGGCGGGAAGGTCCACCGGCAATCAGTCGAAACTGGAGCCTCGAAGGGAGACAGGGTGGAGATCGTGACTGGTCTGTCGGGGACCGAGCAGGTGGTCACACGGGGAGCCTATCTTCTGAAGGATGGTGATCCTGTCACAGTGGCGGCCAACGATACCGTCGCCAAGGCTGACAGGGGCGCGGAAAAGGACTCACGCGCCAGCAGTGAGGATGTGGATTCTCCATCCAACGGAGTTGTAGCTCCAGTAGAGAAAGAATAATCCCATGTTCTTATCCGACCTCTCCATCCGCCGGCCAGTTTTCGCGGCTGTCATGATGCTGGCCTTGGTAACCCTTGGGCTCTTCTCTTATGTCCGGCTCGCGATCGAGATGGAGCCGGATGTCGAGTTCCCCGTTGTCACCGTCACCACCGTGTACCGTGGGGCTTCCCCCGAAACCATCGAACGCGAGGTCACCCGCCGCATCGAGGAAGCAGTCAATCCGATCTCTGGAGTCAAGAACTTAAGCTCGGAATCCAAAGAGGGGGTCTCGCTGGTTGTCATCGAGTTTTACCTGGAGTACCGGGTCAACGAGGTGGCGGAGGAGGTACGCACCAAGATCGCCGCCATCCGGGGCGAGATGCCCTTGGAGATCGAAGACCCCATCATCCAGAAAATGGACCTGCAGGGATTCCCTGTCCTCTCATTGGCGGTTCGTTCGGACAGTCTCCCACCACGTGAGATCAGCGAACTGGCGGAACGCAAGATCAAACGGCGTCTCGAAAACCTCCCGGGAGTGGGGAAGGTGGAATTGGTAGGAACCTCCAAACGTGAAATCCAGATCGAACTGGATCCCGCCTGCCTGGAAGCCTTCGGGATGGGAGTCAACGAGGTCATCGCGGGTCTTCAGTCGGAGAATGTGGATACCCCACTGGGCAGGATCACCGGCAAACAAAGCGAGGCCACACTGCGCGTGGCCGGAAAGCCAAAGGTGGCCAGTGACTTCGCGGAGATGGTGATCAGCAACCGCAATGGCCAACCGATCACGGTGGGGGCTGTGGCGCATGTCGCCGACACCATCGAGGAACCACGTTCTCTCGCCCTGGTCAATGGCGTCCCAGCAGTAGCGATGAATATCCTCAAACAATCCGGCGCGAATGTGGTTGAGGTGGTGGAACAGGTCAAGAAACAAATCCAACTCCTTCAAGAGGAACTCCCGCATGGCACCGTGATCGATGTAGCCGTGGATCGTTCGATTATGATCCGGGACTCCATTGAGGACTTGAACACCAGCGTGATCCTAGGTGGCGTACTCACCGTTCTGATCGTCTTCTGCTTTCTGAACTCATGGCGTTCAACAGTCATCACGGGATTGACGTTGCCGATCTCGGTCATCTCGTCTTTCATCATCATGAATTTCATGGGAATGAGCCTGAACATCATGACCATGATGGGTGTGTCGCTGGTGATAGGGCTACTGATCGATGACGCCATCGTGGTCCGTGAAAATATCGTGCGTCATCTCGAAATGGGGAAAGACCATCACACCGCGGCCCGCGAGGGCACCGATGAGATTGGTCTGGCGGTTCTGGCCACGACCTTCTCGATCATCGCCGTGTTTGTGCCGGTGGCCTTCATGAAAGGGATTGTGGGACGGTATTTCTTCCAATTCTCCGCCACGGTCGCGTTTTCAGTTCTGGTCTCCTTGTTTGTCTCATTCACTCTGGACCCGATGCTCTCCTCGCGTTGGGTGGATCCGGATGTCGAGCATCTGGGAAAGAGATCCTGGATCGTCAGGCTGTTGGATCATTTCAACGCAGGCTTCGACCGCTTCGCGGATTCCTATAAGAGTATGATCGCCTGGTCACTCGATCACCGTGGCACTGTGATCTTCAGCGCGGTGTTTGCCTTTGTCTTTGGGTTGTATGCCTTCTCTCATCTGGATACCGCCTTCATTCCAGACTATGACCGGTCGGAGTTTCAGGTGAATTTCAAGACCGCTCCGGATGCCTCCATGGAGGAAACCCGCAACCGGCTGGAGGCGATGCTCGCCGGAATCAAGGATCTCCCCGAGATTCATCACACCTATGCCACCATCGGAGCGGGGGATTCCGGCACAGTCAGGAATGGCAGCATCTATGTCAAACTGGTGGAGAAGAATGAAAGGACACGCGATCAGGATGAGATGCGGCGTGTAGTCCGTAACCAGTTGGCGAAGGTACCAGGACTGATTCTGTCGGTTGAGTCGGCTTCGCACGAGACGGCTCAGAAGCCACTCCAGATCCAGATACGTGGCGAGAAGATCGGCCAGCTGAAAGCCTATGCCAAGGAGCTCAAACAGGGCTTGAAAGAGATTCCGGGAGTGGTGGATCTAGAGGTGTCGATGGAGTTCGACCAACCGGAGTACCGTCTGGTAGTGGACCGTAAACGAGCCGCCGATGCCGGTGTGATGACCAATGACATCACACAAGCCTTAGCCACCCTAGTGGGAGGTGTCGAGGTCTCCACTTTCGAGGATGATGAGGGCGAGGCCATCGATGTCCGGCTGCGGTTACCGCAGGATCTACGTGAAAATCCCTCGCAGGTACGGGACTTGAGAATTTTTGGACACGATGCGGCAGGTGGGACTACACTTCTGACATTGGGCGAACTCACCACGATGGAACGTGGAATTACCCCGACCGAGATCAATCGCCGGGGGATGACCCGCCAGGTCGTAGTGAGCGGTAATTTGGATGGGATCCCCTTAGGTGCGGCCCTCAAGGGTGCACAAACCTACATCGATAAGCTCGATGTGGCTCCTGGCTATACGGTAGGTTTCTTCGGTGAGGCGGATGACATGAGTGAAACCTTTACCTACATGATTCAGGCTCTGTTGCTGGCAGTCATCTCGGTCTATCTGATCCTGGCCGCACAGTTCGAGTCGTTCCTAGATCCCTTGGCGATCATGCTGTCACTCCCGCTCTCCATCCTGGGAATGGCGGCCATGCTCCTATTTACCGGCGACACAGTGAACATCATGTCCATGATCGGACTTATTCTGTTGATGGGACTGGTGACAAAGAATGCCATCCTGCTGGTCGATTATGCCAAAGTTTTACGTAAACGTGGCATGGACCGGCGGGAGGCGTTGATCCTGTCCGGACGAACGCGGTTGCGTCCCATTATGATGACCACCATCGCCATGATCTTTGGGATGATGCCCATGGCGCTCAAGATTGGAGCGGGATCGGAGTTACGTGCTCCGATGGGGCGTGCAGTTGTCGGAGGACTAATAACCTCCACCTTCTTGACCCTGTTGGTGATCCCGGTGGTGTACTCGCTTCTCGATGATGCTGAGAAGTGGTTGTTCAGTAAGTCAAAAATAAGAAAGGAGGACAATGCAGTCGAGATGGTAGCTGAGTTGTGAGGTAGGAGTGCGCCCTGTGGGCAGGAACCACTCCCACCATGTTGAGAACACGGAGAAATCCATGAGGAGGGAACGGTTGAGTAACCAGGGGCTGAGAGCAAACCTGTTCCCCCTCAGGACAGACATCCGTGCAGGAGGGTGATCTATCATGGGTGAGATAATACAATTACCAGTCCGCATCAATCGTAAACCAAAAAACGAATCATACTTGTTTCAAGAGGAGCCCCCCGAGGAGTTTCTCAAGCGTTTGTGGGACTTACTCTCCAGCCGGCCTGAGATTCATTCACCATTAGGAAATGCAACAACCCGGACTTCCGGAAGTGATTCAGTATAGAGCAAGCAGTCTGCGAGATTCAGCAGTCTGAACATAACAACAAAGGTTCAAAATCCAGGGCCCTGGAGGTGAAACTCCGGGGCCCGGTCCGAAGCCCACCCCACGCGAATGAGTCCGTTACTCTGAACACGTTCTCCACGCCACCTCGAATTCCTTCCGCGCGATTCCACTTAAGGTCTGGACTTGCCCCATCGCAGTGGGCAACACCATCCGGATGCTTCCCCCCCGGGCTTTCTTGTCGGCGTGCATCAGGTCCCAGATCCGGTCTAGGTCACACGTTGGTGGAGTCACTGGGAGGCTGGTCCTTTGAAGAAGAATCCGGAGCCGTTCCCGGAGAGAAGCAGGAACCATCCCACGCTGTTCAGCGATGGCGGTCTCGATCAACATCCCGATAGCCACCGCCTCTCCATGCAACAGATGTCCATATCCGGCCACGGTCTCAATGGCATGCCCAGCCGTATGTCCGAAGTTCAGGATCTCACGTAACCCACCCTCGTGTTCGTCTTTGGAGACCATCTCAGCTTTGATTTCACAACAACGCCGGATGATCTTGATTCGCTCCGATTCATCCCCCGCCATGAGAGCATCCACCTTGGCCTCTAGGTCCGTGAAGAAGTCCGAGTCCCAGATGATCCCATACTTGATCACCTCGGCCATGCCAGCACGCAGCTCCCGCACAGGCAAGGTCTTCAGCGTATCCACCGAGATAATCACCCGGCATGGTTGATAAAAGGCGCCAACCAGGTTCTTACCCTGCGGCATGTCCACGCCTGTCTTGCCGCCGACACTGCTATCCACCATTGCCAGCAGGGTGGCCGGAGCCTGGATAAAGGGAAGGCCTCTTAACAGGGTGGCTGCAATGAACCCAGCGGTGTCGCCTACCACCCCACCGCCGAGAGCCACAATGGGAGTCTTGCGGTCACAACCGGCATCCAGGATCTCCGTATAAAGGTTCTGCACCGTGGCGAGGTTCTTGTTCAACTCTCCAGCAGGCATCTGATGATAAGTGGTCCGCCACTGTTTTCCCTCAAAGGCCTCCGCCAGCTTCGGCTCATAGATGGGCCCCACAATATCATCAGAGATCACCACCACCCGCGAGGCATGTAAAACTAACTCGATGAACCCGGCGAGGTGCTCCCAGAGAGAGAGACCGATATCGATAGAATAAGAACGTTCTCCCAGAGAAACACGAATAGACTCAGGTTCTTCGGGTATCTGGCATTTTCTCATGGTTCGTCTCCCTTGCAGTGACCGGTAAACAGTAAGCACCGTGGATTCCCGCTTTCACGGGAATAACGAATAAACTCCTCGCGTGGGAAGCACACGGGATCTCCCTTTCCAAGTAGCCAATCTTAGTGAGCGCTGGTCAGACGGACAACCACTCGTACCTGTTCCATCCAGGCGTGCCTCGTTTAGACTGACAGTCATTATGCCGGGAATGAAAATTGAGGTAACGATGGGGGCCGAGGCCTCACTTGAGGCAGCGGGACTACAACTGTACGGTGATTTCCTCCAGCCTCCACGAGCGAAGGTGATCTCCGAGGTGCGCGACCGGGTGGTGTACTTCATTCCCCCACTCCAAGCAGATCAAGCCGGGCTGTACCTCAAGGTGTTCCAGAACAAGGGAGCCAACCATCCCCTCCTTCAACTGCTTTCCTTCGAGACACCCCACTCTCTGGCCGAGGCCGAAGCCCGCCGCCTGCGTTGGTTGGAGAAGCATGACTTCCCCGCGCCACGGGTCATGGCCTGGGGCGCGCGCATGAATGGACCCTGGGAGATCAGCTCCTTTCTCCTGACCGAGGAACTGATAGGTCTTCAGGCCTTCGATGAGTGGCTTCTGGAGGCTTCAGGATCTCTCGCTGGTCAAACATTGAAAAACTCCAAGCGGACCCTCTTGGCCCACAGCGCACGAACCCTCGCACGCCTCCACCGGGAGGGCTTCGATCACCCCTTCCCGTACCTACGTCATTTCTTTGTACCACGTGGCTTCGGAGCCCATGATTCCATAGATGAGACTCCCATGACCATCGCGATCATCGATGTCCACACCGCACGCATCGGAAAAACTGTCTCCCAAATAAACCGCCAGAGAGCCTTGGCGGAGGTACTACTCTCCTCGTTGAAGTCTCCGGTAAGCCAGGCGGACCGGCTCTTCTTCCTGAAGGAGTACTGTGGTGGCCAAGCCAGCCGCCAACTGCTCTCAGGAGCCATCGCACGGTTGCGAACCAAGATCCGCCGTCACCCTAATCGTTACCGCTGGGCACGCGAGGCAGTGGCGGCTATTCCCTTCCCTCCCTCCTTCCGGACCTGCGCTGAGGTTTAGACTGTGAGCACCCTCTCCCTTGCGCATATTCATAAGCGCTTCGGGCGGAATGCTGCCTTGATAGATGCCTGCTTGGAACTGGCTGAAGGGGAGATCCATGCCATCCTGGGAGAAAATGGCGCGGGCAAGACCACCCTGATGAACATCCTTTATGGGCTGCTCGTTCCGGATCAGGGAGAGATGAAGTTAGACGGCCAACTGTATTCTCCCTCGTCACCCTCCCAAGCACGGCGTCTCGGAATTGGAATGGTGCACCAGCACTTCATGCTGGTTCCCACACTCACCGTGGGACAAAACATCCTATTGGGACAAGGCGCCTGGACACGCTTCAATCCACACAGATCCTTCACGCCCATCCACGAAAGCATGAAGAGCATGGGATTCGACCTGCCCCTCGATGCCCAGACCGGAACCCTCTCAGTTGGGGAGCTCCAACGGGTCGAGATCTTCAAAGCACTCTGGAAGGGAGCCCAGCTGTTGATCCTGGATGAACCCACCGCAGTGCTCACCCCCCAGGAGATCAACGAACTCTGCCACCTGCTGAGAAACCTGCGGGACCAAGGGGTCTCGATCCTTTTCATCAGCCACAAACTCGAAGAGATCGAGCGGCTATGTGACCGGGTCACCATCCTGCGGCGGGGGCAGACCGTGGCCTGCCTACCAGTCAAGAACTGCACCCGTGCGGATCTCTCCCGGTTGATGCTGGGACACGATCTGGAAATCGCGCATCACCCTCAGATCGAAGAGAACCTCACCCCCAGCCTCGCTTCCAACCTCACCCCCCGGCCCCCCTCTCCCACGGGGCGAGGGGGGGTGAGTGGTTTGTCCATTCACTGCCATGAAGCCACTGGGGTCCACTTTCCGGGGAAGTGGATCCTCCACGCGCCGAATGGAGAGATCACCGCCATCGCGGGGATCGAGGGCAATGGTCAAAAAGAACTCGCCGAGGCGATCCTGGGTGTCGTCTCACCAAGTAACATGGAGATCCGCTACAACGATGAGCCCTTGCCACACGGTGTGGCCCAACGCATCGAGGAGGGCATCGGCTTCATCTCCGAGGACCGTCAGCGGACCGGGCTAGTGCCGGGTTTCACGGTCCTGGAGAACCTTGCGCTCAAAGATATCTCCTGCCCCCCCTGGTCTCATCATGGCTGGCTGTCCACACGGACCGCACGGCTCAGAGCCTCCGCACTGATCGAACGCTACAAAATTCATCCGCCTCACTTGGATCACCCCGTGACCTCCTTATCGGGCGGAAACCAACAAAAGGTAGTGGTGGCGCGTGAGATCTCGCGGGAGCACCATGTGCTGGTGGCCACGAATCCAACACGCGGCCTAGATGTGGGAGCCCGGGAGTCAGTACACGCGGGACTCATTGAGGATGCCCAGCGGGGTGCGGCCGTGTTACTCATCTCCACCGAGCTCGACGAGGTATTGAGTCTCGCTAATAACCTGTATGTCCTCTACAAGGGAGAACCCACCCTGATCCCGCACGATCACTGGAACCAGGAAACCATCGGACTCGCGATGCTCGGAGTCCTACCAGAGGGGGTTTCCACATGAGAAGAGGCTGGATACGTGGAGGAGCCTCCTCGATCACGGTGCTCGCGGCCATCCTCCTACTCATCGGAGCGTGCCTGGCTCCCTTTGGAGAGACCTCCTGGAAAGGGATCTACACCCTCATCAACGGTGCTTTCGGAAGTCCCCAAAGGTTTTCGGAGACATTGGTCAAGACAACACCGCTCCTGCTGACCGGGCTGGCGGTAACGCTAGCTTTCCGGACCGGAGCTTTCAACATCGGGGCGGAGGGCCAGTTCCTGCTTGGCGCGCTGGGGGCGGTGGCGGTGGGACAACACCTGGGGGAACTGTCCGCATGGTTGGCCTTACCGGTTTCCCTGCTCGCGGCCTTTCTGGCGGGGGGAGTGTGGGGTGGAATCGCGGGAGTGTTGAAGTCCTGGAGAGAGGTACCCGAGGTCATCAGCACGATCATGTTGAATTTTGTGGCGTTGCACTGGCTTTCCGCACTGGTGCGTGGCCCCCTCAAAGATCCTGGGGCGGGATTGCCGGAGTCGGCGGAGATCGCGGTAACCGCGCATCTGCCCCGTTTGCTCAGCGGATACCGGATCCATTGGGGCTTGGCATTGGGGATTCTGTTGTGCATCGTGGCGGGAATTCTGCTATCCAAGACCACGCTGGGATTCAAGATGCGCGCGGTGGGATTCAGCCCAACCGCCTCGCTCTACGCCGGGTTCTCACCCCAACGGACATGGGCCGCCTCGCTCGCGCTATCGGGGGCGCTGGCTGGTCTGGGGGGTGGAATCGAGGTGTGCGGGATCACTTACCGGGTCTATGACCACCTCTCTCCCGGATATGGGTATACCGCGATCGCGGTGGCCCTTCTGGCCCGCTTGAATCCCCTGGCGGTCATCCCCACTGCCTTTTTCTTTGGCGCTTTAGAACAAGGTGCGGGCACTTTGCAACGTGAGCTCGATGTCCCCCTGGTACTCGTCTCGGTGGTCCAGGGTCTGGTCATCCTGCTGGCCCTGCTCCTGGGATTTCACCGTCCAGGAGAGACAGCCTCGCCCTCTCAGGAGGAAGCCGCGGCATGATCTCTCTTGAATCGGCGGAGTTCTTTCTCCAGTCGGCGGTGCGCATCTCGACCCCCCTTTTGTTGGCCGCGCTGGGGGAGCTGGCCGCCGAGAAATCCGGAGTCATTAACATCGGGTTGGAGGGAAAGGTGCTCATGGGGGCCTTCGCGGGTTTCGCGGCCACTGCATTATCAGGATCGCTGGCTCTGGGAGTCCTAGCGGCCATGATGGGCGGGCTTCTGCTGGCCATCCTCTTCGGTTTTTTCTGTATCACTCTGCGGAATGACCAGATCGTCACCGGAGCAGCCCTCAACTTCCTGGCCGCGGGGACTACCGGTCTCCTTTACAAGGTGCTCTTCGGCACAACTGGCTCGGTCAGCACCATCACCCCCTTTGCGGAATGGGACCTCTTCAAGCTGAAGACCTTCCCGCTCATCGGCCCAATGCTGTTCGCGCAGGGAACATTAACCTATCTCGCGGTGGCGCTGGCATTGGTCATGACCTGGCTGTATTACCGGACTGGGCTGGGTTTCCATCTGGAGGCGGCGGGTGAACACCCCCGGGCCGCTGATGCGGCGGGAATCCCAGTCAACCGGGTGCGTTGGTGTGCGGTGTTGTTCGAAGGACTCCTTGGCGGGCTAGCGGGGGCTTCGCTGTCGCTTTCGCTCTCCAACACCTTCAACGAAGAGATGAGCAATGGACGGGGGTTCATCGCCCTGGCCATCGTCATCTTTGGACGGTGGAATCCGTTGGGGATTGTGGGTGCGGGATTGTTCTTTGGAGCGGCCACGGCCTTACAGCTTCTTCTTCAGGCCTCGGAAAATGTCTGGCTCAGGAGCCAGTATCCCTATCTCCAGATGCTGCCCTATCTGTTAACCTTAATGGTGTTGGTGGCGGCGGTGGGACGGTCACGGCCGCCCGCCGCGCTGGGAGTTCATTACCATCGGGAGTAAGTGGCTTGCGCCCTGATAACCTGGTCTACCTCACCCGCCGGATCGAGATTTCGACCGCTCACTCCTATGTCCTTGAGACACTCCCCCCCGAGGAGCGCCTGGCCACCTTCGGCAAGAGCGCAGCTACCCATGCCCATGGGCACAACTACGATATCCGGGTCACCGTGGCGGGTCAGGTCAATCCACGGAGCGGTTGGGTGATGAACATCAAGGATCTCGACGCTCTCATGCGCGAGACCATCGAGGAGCAGCTCGATCATCATCACGCCAACATCGAGGTCGAGAAACTACGTCAACGCTGGCCGACACTCGAAACCCTGGTCACCTTTGTCTGGGAAGAGATTGCCCCCCGGCTCACCGGTTACCATCTCGAAAAGGTTCAGGTCTATGAGAATCCCGATTTCCATGGGGAGTATCGTGGGGAGGGCAAGATGGTCTATCTGACACGCATTTATCGTTTCTCGGCCGCGCACCGGCTGCACAACCCCAGTCTCTCCGATGAGGAGAACCGGCGTCTCTTCGGTAAATGCAACAATCTTCACGGGCATGGGCATGACTATATCCTCGAAGTCACTGTCGCGGGCGATCCCGATCCCCGGACTGACTGTCTTCTCGATATCGGAAAGATGGATAACACCCTCCAGGAGAAGATCCTGGAGCCTTTCGACCATGTCTATCTCAATCTCGACACTGAAGCATTCAAAGAAAGGAATCCCAGTTCAGAAAACATCGTGAGGGTTTTCTGGGAGCTCCTCAAGGATGCCTTCCCACCCGCGCGGTTGCACCGGCTACGGTTGTGGGAGACCAGCAAGAGCTCTTTTGATTATTACGGAGAGTAGTTCGTGAGTTGGGAAATAATCGAATAATCCCTTTCCCTTCCACTTGTCCCTCTCTCCCACCTTTCCCATACTTCACCTCATTCTGTTCCACATACAAACTAGTGTGTATTGAGGAGGATCAAGATGAAACGAGTTGTGACCGTATGTCTGGCATTATGTGTGTCTGTCTGTGCGGGGGCTGAGGAGAAGGCGGGAGCTTCCTTCAATGGGCT